>NZ_JAUBOX010000191.1:0-1740 GCF_036700445.1 Microcoleus sp. T3_B1 | reverse complement strand
TTGCCCATCAAGTGCGATGTCTGCGGTTAGCTACGCGATCGCGATTTTTTCTAACTTATTCAGCAAGCCCTAGATAATTCATCAATCAACCATCAAACATCCCCAATACCAATTCAAATTACCTACGGCTACAAAGAGTGACCATCGTCCCGACTTAAAACAATTTATTTTAGACCTAATTTGTAGTGGAGATGGAGATGTGCCACTATTTTTACGAGTAGCTTCAGGAAACGAATCAGATAATTCCATATTCGCCTCAATCTGTCAAGACTTTTAAAAAAAATTAAATCTCGACACTTTAATGGTAGCTGACAGTGCATTATATACCGCTCCAAATTTAGAAATGTTAACCAATTTAAGATGGTTAACTCGTGTACCACTAAGCCTGAAACAAGCGCAGCAACTGGTGTCTCAGCTTGCAGGAATCAGAATTAAATGAAAGTTCAATAACGGGATATCGTTGGTCAGAACACAAAAGTAATTATGGTGGAATTACACAAAGATGGTTCGTAGTAGAGAGCAGTTTGCGTCGTGATGCCGACCAACGTAAATTAGAAAAACAACTCAAAAAAGCTGAAATTGAGGGTCAGAAAAAGTTGCGAGAGTTATCAAATATTGAATTTGCTTGTGACACCGATGCCTTGTCACTGGAGTTTAGACTAAAAAACGATCGCATCTAAAAGTAGCTGCCTTTCAACAGAAGGCAAGTTATTGCTCAAAAACTCACGCATTGAGGAGATTAAACAACTAATCTTGAAGACTTTTTGCGTCGAGAAACCCGTTTCTTGACAGTGGGATATCGCGGTGCCTTAGTCCGTACCTTTCCTGTTTCCCAGCCAGGAGATTTTCCCCTATGTTTAGGTGGTTTCGTAGGAGTACCAATGTCAACTAAAACCGATAACATTGATTGGGCAACACGTCCAGGAGTTAAATCGATCCTAGCAGACTGCCAAGGCAGTCGATGTTCGAGAACTAAATCCCTAGCCAGCCAGAGTTGCCAACTCATCAATGGCATTAAATCACTCCAACGCTCAGATTGTTCGGGAGTTCTCAAGTTAGGCAATGTCCAATGTAATCGTTGCTTAGCTTTCCCGTTACCAATGATCCACTCCAAAACGTCGTAAATACTTAAACCAAACAGTTTCGCTTGGGTAGAGTTCGTTCTCCCACCCAAACCAACCACAAGGGTGGAAACGGCTGACCGCTTGACATGGGATTCATTCTTAAGGGCGAGGATTAAATTAACAGGATGTCCCGGCGCACGATAAAAATGTAAGTCAAGCCATTGACTGACTCGGACTTGTCCCAACTGTGGATGTTCATCAATTTCAATCACAGTATCCGTTTCGAGCCATGTGGTTGGGTCATTGAGTCTCATTTTGAACCCGTGTTTCCGTGGTCTACCGCGACCACTATAGGCTGGTGGTGCCGACCACAAACAGGCATTCTTTCGGACTCTCATTAAGCAATCAGCTTGAATATCTGCTTGGGCTAATACCCAAGTTGCATTGCCATATTCTCGATCTAAGACTGCTAATACGCTTGTTGACGCTCTGTTGACAGACAAGTTTGAGTTGGGAAGCTGCTTGAAGTATGGGCGAAGACCCACTACTAATTCGTTCATGGAGTAGGGGTAAGGCCCAACTTCCATGAGCTTCAGGTAGTTAGAGTCGATAGGGGCATTTCTACCCCTACCTCTCCTTCAGAACGGAACGTGAAACTTTCGCTTCATTCCGCTCC
>NZ_JAUBOX010000096.1:0-25204 GCF_036700445.1 Microcoleus sp. T3_B1 | reverse complement strand
GGTTTTTAGCTGGCATTTTTGTAGAGATTGACTAAACTCCTTTTTTATTATACCCTATTTAAAGGTACAACAGCTTATCTAACCAAATAATTTGTTTGTAGTAAGGAACCGAGCTCTCTCTTAAAGCTTGCAGTCACTAAGCACTAAAGTCCTTACTACAAACTTAATTGCGATCGTATAACCGGACTAGATATTAACATTCGCGGACGCAAAAGTGCTTTAACAGGCTACTTATAGCGTAAAGTGAACAATGCACATCCTACATAAACAAGTGTGTGTATCCAAGACAGATTAACACTCCTTCCTCGCGTCCAAAAATGCTTTGACTTCCCTTAAAACTTGCCGATTCCCATCAAAAGTAATCAGCTTAACTGCATCCTCAAATGAACTCCAGGTCGAATTTTGCACTTCCTCTACTTGCAACTGAACTTCCATTGAATTTACAAAAGCCAAAAAATAAGTAACAGTCTTTTCAATTGATTCTCCTTCCTTTGCAGAGGAATAATGTTCCACAGAACTAGGCTTCCCTTCCTTAACAAAGGAATAACGTTCCACAAAACTAGGCTCCTCAAGCACTTCACAATCGCGGATGCCAGTTTCCTCCTCAAACTCCCGCTTCGCCGTTTCTAGCGCCGATTCTCCCTGATTCGCGTGACCTTTAGGAAACGCCCAATGTCCCGCTTGATGTTGAATCAACAAAAACAAACTATCAGTTTCAGTCGCAAAAACTGGCACAATGCCAAAAGCTTCATCTTTCATCTTTTTACTGACACGATTTTACATATCAAAACTAATATTACCACCCCAACCGAGTCGGCTGTTCATAAACGCGCTTCAAAGTATTGACATCCCTAGCCGAAATAGGCGGAGGGTTTCTCACTTGAGAAAAATAAAGCACATCAGTTTCCATCAAACTGTGGCCCCAAATTCCCAAAGCGTGACCCAACTCGTGCCGCGCCGTCGCCGGAATATACTTACCCACTTGAGTCGGATTCAAATAAACCGAAAACCGATGAGATAACACAGTTTTATCCCCATCGCGACGGGCGTACAATTCATAGGTAGCCTCTCCAGAGCGCGATCGCAAAACCCCTTGACGCAAAGGCGGAGCCCGACGTAAAATCCTAATATCAGCCCGCTCCGAACTATCCACCACTTCCAAAGGCAAATAAACCCCCCATTCCCGCACCACATCCAACACAGCCGCCACCCATTCTTCAGACTTATTAGCATCAACTGGACGCTCAACATAAACCTGAATCGGAAACTTAGACCACAACAAATGACCGAAATTCGGTGGCTTAACCTGGTCAAAATAATCACCGCTCTCGGTGGAATCTTGCCAATTGGCCAGCGTGGGCGGCAAAGGATGAACCTGTGGATTCGGGAAACTATTCGGGAGAGAAGAAAGACTCGTTGCCGGAGTATTAACCTGAGTAAAAACTATCAGGCTAAAACAACATAAAGCCAATCCCAAACCAGCCAGCAATCGAGGTTTTAATGTCACTTTCCCCAACCGCATTTTTGCAACCGCACTTAAATTTCATCTTTAGGGCGGGCTAGAAGCCCAACCCCTACACCCCACAATATTTATTTATGTGGCACGGGCGTCTCGCCCGTGAGCTAATGTGGCACGGGCGTCTCGCCCGTGAGCTAATGTGGCACGGGCGTCTCGCCCGTGAGCTAATGTGGTTAAAAATCCGAATTTTATAACTTAGGGGTCAACCAACCCGCACTCAAAATCACAGTCAAACCCATAAAAACAATAGACAGACCCCAAGTAATCCGGTTCAGACTCGTTTCTGCACTCTTGGCGCTGGTAAACAATTGAGCTTGTCCGCCAATCCCTCCAATACCATCGCCTTTAGGACTGTGCAGCAACACAAAAATCACAAGTCCTAAAGCAGACAAAGACCAGATAACTTGTAACACAGAAACAATATCCATAATCGGGGGTAATTGGTAATTAGTAATCGGTAATTTATTATCATATCAAATTCGGTCGATCGCGCACAATCTCCTCCGGGACACAGCATCGTACCCATTGTTGTCGAATTAAGCTGTTAGTCCGCCAGTCCGCCAGGGAATGAATTCCCTGTCTCAAAGCGAAAGTCCTCTTAAGAGGACTGAAAAGAAGAATTTTTGGTACTGCTGAATCCAAGTATGATTTTGCCTGATGGGGTAATTCTAAGTGCTTACGCTGTCAGCAGTGGGGCAACCACGGGGGGATTGCCCCTACAAATTTCATACCCCAATTCACCAACGCCGAATTTTTAAACTCATTAGTCCTCTTGAGAGGACTTTCGCTATTAGACAGGGAATTCATTCCCTGGCGGACTACCGGATGGGCGGGAGGACTGGGCGGATGACAGCTTAAGTTGACACCAATGCACGGCGCCGCCTTTGTCCCTAATCCTGCGTCCCTACTACAATCGGACTCGCACCGGAGTGCGATTGGCGCGAACTTCAAAATTAGCGGGTTCAATCATAGAACGTCCCGTCATCTCCGGGGGCTGAGGCAACCTCAACAGCTCCAGAATCGTCGGCGCAATATCCGCCAAAGAACCATCCGCCCTCAGAGGAACATCCGTTCCGTGGCCCGGAATCTTCAGACCTTCACCTTCTACCAGAATAAACGGCACGGGGTTAGTAGTGTGAGCCGTCCAGGGATTCCCGTCATCGTCAAACATCTGCTCAGCATTTCCGTGGTCAGCAATAATAATTGCCGTTCCCCCAGCTTTACTAATGGCGCTTACCAGCCGCCCCAAACATTTATCCACAGTTTCGATCGCAATTATCGTCGCATCCATCATCCCCGTATGACCCACCATATCCGGGTTAGCGTAGTTAATCACCATCAACGAATAGATGCCTTTTTCCAAAGCCGTCACCACCCCATCCGTCACCAAATCCGCCGACATCTGGGGCGCCTCATCGTAAGTCCCCACCATCGGACTCTGCACCAACTCCCGGTGTTCCCCGATAAAAGGCTCTTCCAGACCCCCATTAAAAAAATAAGTCACATGAGCGTACTTTTCAGTTTCCGCCGTCCGCAACTGCTGCAAACCGTGCTTAGAAATCACCTCGCCCAGAATATTGTTCAAATTCTGCGGTTCAAAAGCCACCATTACCGACGACAACTTCGGGTCGTACTGAGTAAAACTCGCAAACGCCAGCGGCTCAATTAACTGCCGTTGAAACCCCTTAAAATCGGGCACCACAAAAGCCTGAGTCAATTCTCTAGCCCTGTCCGGGCGAAAATTAAAGAAAATTACCCCATCCCCCGATGCCACAGCCCCCGGAGCAATCCGAGTCGGAACTGCAAACTCGTCGGTCACTCCTTCAGCATAAGAGGCCTGCAACACATCAACCGCCGATCGACCGTCAGGCGCACCCTCAGTCGTCATCACCTCGTAAGCCCGCTGCACCCGATCCCAGCGCTTGTCCCTGTCCATCGCGTAGTAGCGGCCGCTGATGGTCGCAATCCGACCCACCCCTACCTCTGCGATATAACTTTCAATCTTGCCTAGAGCTTCGACACCCTCTTTCGGAGTAGTATCACGGCCGTCTGTAATCGCGTGAATGCAAACATCCGAAATTCCCTGTGCTTTTGCTAATTGCAGCAAACCCTTAATATGACTGAGATGGGAATGAACCCCACCTTCAGAACAAAGACCAGTCAGGTGCAACTTGCCGCCCGTGGCGCGAACTTTCTCGCAAAGCCCAACCAGCGCTTTATTGTTGAGCAAAGAACCGTCTTCCACTGCATCCGAGATCCGCACCAACTCTTGAGGAACCACGCGACCCGCGCCCAGATTCAAGTGACCAACCTCTGAGTTACCCATTTGTCCGTCTGGCAGCCCTACCGCCCGGCCCGATGTTTTAATCAGAGTTCTGGGATAAGCGGCCCAGAGACTGTCCATCACGGGTGTTTTCGCAGTGGCGATCGCATTTCCGTCTTTTTCTTCACGATAACCCCAGCCGTCTAGAATAATCAGCACTACAGGAGATACAGACGCTTGTGCCATGTGAATACCTTATTTACAATAATTAATTTCTCGATTTTCATGATTTCCGATTTTGCGGAACATCTGCCGCTAATCAGTTTACATATTTTCTCGGCTCCGGCTGAACAATGCCAACCAAAATTCCCTTAGCCACAGCATTGTGGGAACTAATCTCGACCTGCTTTGGGAATTGTTTAATTGATTGCCTTGGGCTGTACTGTGAATGCACAGTCGGAGGCTGTTACCTATCTCACCAACAGCGACCCTGCTTTTGCGGCCGCATTTTCACGAATTGTTTAACGGTAGGTTGCTATTTAAACACTAAAAAGAATACCACAGATGGCGGACTTTTACTACTGCCTCAAGGAATAGATTAAACAGCTTTGACTGGGCTGGGAATAACTTTAAACCAGTTGAGCAAAAATCCGTTTCCGAATCGGCTCACTTTCAGCGGACATAAAATTCTACAACATCTTTTTTAATTTTGACATCGTAATTGCCAAAGAAATCGTGACCGAGCAGACCTATTGGCATTTGTTTGGCGATCGCCACTTCGACATTTTGGATCGCAGCACCCCCAACCCGAATCGATCGCACTACGCCGATGGGGAACTCGACAAAGCTACCGTCAGCGATCCCCGCTCTGATGGTACGCACCGGCCTCACTCCCAGTGCAGTAGCCATCCGCTGAGAAATCAAAGTGCCACTGGCGCCGGTATCGAGAATCATCTCAAAAGTCTGGTTGCCGTTAAATACCACATCAATCACCGGCGTCCCGCCTGCGCGACGCTTGATTTTAGCTTGAAATACCTGTGGATTCCCCGGAGGCTTCGCCCGTTGATTTGCTGGGGGTTTGGCACCACCATTTGACGGGTTCCAAAACTGAGAGTACAATTTGCCAGTTGTCAATCCCGATCCCGTTATAGTGCGATTCCCTACCCTTCGGGAACCCCTGCGGGGAACGGGATAGCTGCGCCGCGCGTGCTGCTGGGAACTCACATCGGGCATCAATGTCATCACCTGGGTTTCTGGCTGATGTGAATCAGAATGCACCTGGCCGCCCCCCACCGATCCCACACCCACCAAAACGGTCGCAAAAACAAAGCCCGATCGCCAAATCCGCTTGAGAATCACTTTTGCCATGATCTAAATACCTTGATTGCTTCAATATTTCCCACAACGACCGCCATTGATATCCTAACTTGCTCCACAAAACCCAGCGGCCGAAGAGTCCGATCGGATCGTGAGGAAAACTTGGCAATTTTCAAGCGATCGCATAACATCGAACACAGATAAACTGATAAACGGCAACAGGCTGTAATTGCAGAGCCTTGTTGGATATCTTGAAATTAAGCATTTGGGGACGATCGGCAATGCACAAACTTTTATATTTTGCAACTATAGGACTACTAGCTTTCTCGATCGCAGGCTGTGGTGGCGAGGGCAGCAACACAGCCAGCCCCAGCCCCAGCCCCAGTGCAGCCTCTCCATCTCCGGCAGCCTCTGCCAGCCCCACCCCAGGAACTCAGACATTCCAGTCTCCAGTAGTAGCGGCCCAGCCTCCAGGGTTAATTCGATCGACCAACCCAGACGAACGAGCGAGACAGGCTCAAACAGGCATCGGCAACAACAAAAACAGGAATCCAACGCTTCCGCTTCAGCCGGTGCCCCAAGGCCCTGTGACACCGAATCCTTCTCAGTTAGACCCCTTTGGGCCGCTGCCACCGATCGCAGTTCAAAACCCTCCCGGAGTTGGCGATATCCCCGGCGGAGTCCCAGCAGGGCCCATGACAGCCAATCCGTTGCCCAAACTGCCACAGCGACAGGTGGCAATGATACCTAAACTGCCAGAACTATCCCGCCCAGTCCAAATTGGAGGAACTAAGCTCAGAGGCCCGGCCGCTCCCCAAATCAATCTCAGCCCGACAGCAAGACGCGTTGTCAACGAATTCAGGACGCTTCAGGCTTTGCTAGACGAGACCACACAAAACTCTGAGTACGATAGGGATGTGGGTACATTGGTCGACACTATTTACGGAACATTGAGAGAGGATAATGTTGGTGTAGTCAGACGAGAGTTACTACTAACTAACCGACCATTATTCAGAAGAATAGAAAAGGCCCTGGATGAATATCGGACAGCCTCAAACTTGTGGGACATTTATGGAGAAAGATCACCTGCTGATGCTCTCCGATGTTCCATCGTGCCGGAAATTGCCGAGGCAATTGAGGTATATCGACCGCCGACAGTAAGAAGGGGGGAACTTTCTTGCGTGACGCGAGGAAATTTGCTGCAAGCAGTTTGGCGACAGGGTAAGAATAGACTTGATGCAGCCCTCCGCGATCAAGACTATGAGGCGCGAACAATCGCAAAAGCTCCTCTTCTGCCAGTTCTATCCGAAAGTCCGACAAATCGTCAGCCCGAAGGCGAGAGGGCCCTGGGTCGGGAATTAGCCCGGTTGCCAGAAGTGCCTGGGCTAAACCCCCCGCCAGTAGGGCGTCGCCCAGCGGGATCACCGTTAATAGCAGCGGGCCCCGGAGATCCTTCTCTGCCGGGAGGCGAAGGCGTGGAAGTTGGCTCCCCGCGCCAAGTTCCGGGACTTAATGCGCCTCAATTGGGCAGTCGCCCCGGACAGCCAGGTTTTCCCGGAGGCGAAGGCGCGCAAATAGGCTCGCCGCGCCAAGTTCCGGGACTCAATACGCCTCAATTGGGCAGTCGCCCCGGAGATCCTTCTCTGCCGGGAGGCGATGGATCGGAAATTGGCTCGCCGCGCCAAGTTCCGGGACTCAATACGCCTCAATTGGGCGGCCGTCCAACTTCATCACCAACTACCGGTAGGAATCCGCGCCGTCCTGCACCCCCGCGCCCGCCCCAGCCCATTGCAGCTAGACCCATAGGAGTGCCGGATCTGCCGGAACTGCCAGTAGACAAGCGCCCGCCCCAGTGGAGAGACCCCAATCCCCCACCTCCTCCCCAGATACCCGTAGTTCCTGCAGCACCGCCACCGCCTTCTACTGACCTCGCTACAGGCACTGAAGTCAGTGGGGTGGTAAAAGTCGGGAACGAGACGCAAGTGATTGTCAAAGTACCGAATGAACCAACCAGCCGATATGTCAAAGTCGGGCAGCGGTTGTCTAACGGGCAAGTGTTGGTGAAGCGGGTGGATATCAAGCCCGGAGGAGATCCCGTCGTAATTCTAGAGGAAAACGGCGTTGAGGTAGCCAAAGGTGTTGGCGAAAAACCTGCAAGTCGCGAACAAAAACCCGCCAATGCAGTTATTAGCCGTCGGCCAAATCCGAATAGCTCAACGCGGCGCTGAAAATTGACATTAAAGCATGAAAAATGCTAAGGGCAAAAACTCTAATTTTTGCCCTTAGGGTTTATGGCTGATATCGAATCTGAAGGTAAAATTAATATAGAGTGAGTTAGTCGCTTCTGGGAAGAAACATTAGGGATTAAAAAATAGAAGACTTTTCAGCGAGTCTTAGCTTCTATAAAATCCCTATTAGTAATGGAAGTCAAAGGAGATTTCTCATGCTCGGTTCAATTCAAAAATTAGGGATGGTGATATTAGTTGCTTCTTGTATAGGCAGCGCCACTAATCTCTTGAATCCCCAGCCATCAATGGCTCAACCAACACCACAGCCAACACCAGAGGCAAAACCCGAAGAAGAAAAACGCTCTCCCTTCTGCCAAGGAAATCCTCCGACGGGAAGAGTGAAATGCAATTACGAGACAGGCGATAATTACGAGGGAAACTTCGTTAACGGCCTCCCCGACGGCAGTGGAGTCTACGTTTACGCTAATGGCGATCGCTACGAAGGACAATTTCGGAAGGGAGTGCCCAATGGTAGAGGGACATTCATTTTTAAAGATGATGCCCGCTACATAGGCGTGTTCCAAGACGGCACGATGAGATATGGGACGGTGGTTTTCCCCAACGGTGAGCGCTACGTGGGAGACTTCGGAGTCGTCCAGAACCTTCAGACTAATGTTATTAGCAGCCAACCAGCAGGGCGGGGTCAATTTTTTTACTCCAACGGCGATCGCTACGAAGGACAATTCTTTGCAGGTTCGCCCTTTGGCCCAGGGGTATTAGTACGCAAAGACGGCACTCGCTGTTCCGGCAGATTTTTTAATCAAGAACTAGATGCTAGTGTCACCTGCACTTTCCCCAACGGTACGCGCTATGAAGGAGAATTGCGAAAGGGAGTGCCTCACGGTGTCGGAACGATGATCGATGCTAGCGGCAGGCGCTTTCCGGGGGTATTTCGCAACGGCAAACGCGGAGTTTCGTAAAGCATAAATTGAGGTTTTCAGGCCACTTTTGACCAGAAATCGGACAAAAGACAAATGACGAAGCAAAATAATATCCAGAAGCGTATAGGAGAGACTTTGTTAATGATTTCCCGTTTTAAAACCAGTGGAATCGCTCTATTAGTTACATCAGTGTTGGGAATTGGTAGTTACGCGACTTATCCCTTGCCATCAATGGCGCAAGTAGGGGTAGGAGCTCCGAGTGGTCGTTGCGTCCCAGCTATCGCTACAGGTAGAGTTAGGTGCGACTATGACGGCGGTGATAGCTACATCGGACAGTTCGTTAACGGTTTGCCGAGTGGCACTGGGGTATACGTATATTCCAACGGCGATCGCTATGAGGGGCAGTTCCGTCAAGGCCAGCCAAACGGTCGAGGACAATTTATATTTAAGGACGACGCCCGCGTCGAGGGCATATTCCGAGATGGCAGAATCAGCTCCGGGACAGCTATTTTTACTAATGGCGATCGCTATATAGGCCCGTTTTCTCTGGATTGGAAAGTGGGTACGCCGACAGGACAGGGGCAATTCATTTTTGCTAACGGCGATCGCTTTGTCGGTCAATTTTTAGGGGGCAAGCCTTTGGGTACGGGGGTGTTCACCCGCGCTGACGGTACCCGGTGTTCGGGACAGTTCTATAATCAAGAACTCGATGCTAGGGGTAGCTGCGCGTTTGCTAATGGTATCCGCTATCAGGGAGAGTTCCGCAAGGGATTGCCTCACGGCAAAGGGACAATTATCGATACCAGTGGCCGGCGGTTTCCGGGAGTGTTCCGCGACGGCCAGCGGCTCGAACGATAAACTGGAAATAAGTGCGCTCTATTAGTAAGGGCAGGTTGAGGGCTAATAATTTTTGCACAAAACCTGCCCTTGCTAGGTTTTAAAGTCACAACTATTGATAATTTACGATCGGCTTTTTCTCAACCGAATTGCTAATCTTAAATATCCACTTAATTGGAGTTAATGGAGGCGTTTTGATATGACAACTACTGCTTCTGCTTCCGGCCACACCGGCCAGTTTCCCTTCGACTTTGCCCCGCAGCGGACTCAAGATGCTGATTTGTTGCGACAACTCAATTTTGTGCCCGGTTTGAAGGAAGTCTTGACTTTGCGCCAAGTTCATGCTTTGGAACACGCTACTGTTTGGGTACTAAGCCAATCGTTTGGTGCGACGACAGCAAGAACCGATAATGAGTTATTGGGCGGAATGTCCACAGACCAAGGGTTTTATCTTTATGGTCACGTTAACATTGCACAGTTGCGTCAGGCAGTGCGCGAGGCTTTGCAGCGGATTGCCAGCGGAGAGTGGGATTTAGCTGTACATCCCCGCTGTGGCACGAATTTGTCGGTGGCAATGCTGCTAACGGCAGGACTTGCTGTTGGCATCAATTTAGCCCTGCCTCGCGGGCCGATTCTACAACTTTTAGGTTTGGGTGCAGCGGCGGCTGCTGCGGCTCAGTTAGCCCCTGATGTGGGAGCTCTGGCTCAGCGGTACGTCACCACTGCTATTCCGTTTAATTTGAGTGTTGTTGATATTACTGTAAGTCACGACTTCTGGGGACGCGAAGCTCATTTTGTGCGGGTGCGTTGGGTTGAATAGCTGCACAGTATCAAGCCCACCTCAAACAACAGAATACCCAGATCCCCGACTTTTTTAAGAATTCGGGGATCTGACAGAAACCTCCTAAATGCGATCGGGATCTACTCCTAATTCTCGCAACCTCGCCGCCAATCTTTCCGCCCGTTGGCGCTGCTCATCAGCTTGCTGCTCAAGTTCCTGGAACCGAGCTTGTTCTGCTTTAATCAACCCTTCAACTAATGGCGGAGACAGTATTTCATTCACTGATAATGTCAGATTAGGAAATACTACAGACACTATTTGTTGCCCCGCCCTAAAATCAGTCTGCGTATAGATGTCTTCCCCTTCAGGAAAGGCTAAAACTCGCACCAATTCCTTGTTAGGTGTAGGGTCAACAATTACATATTCAGGTACGTTAGCTAGTTCGTACTCAGCTCGTTTAATCACATAATCTGCGCGCCGATTTTGACTCACTACTTCTATGACTAACAGGGGCTTTTCCTCAAAATCGAGGATACCAGAACCTGGTCTAGCACCAGCTTGTTCCAAAAGACTTTGAGTGCAAACAACTACATCAGGAATCCGAGATGTATCTTCTTCTGTTCTTACTCCCAGACCTGTTTTTGCTACTAAGTCAAGATTGTGTTCAGCTAGGTAACGCTGCAATTTGTAAACTAAATATTCGCAAATTTTGATATGTAAAACTGTGGCGGTTGGCATCGGAATTAATTTGCCTTTGTACAGTTCATATTGTAGATCGGAATCAGTTTGATAAAATCGGTATTCTTCAAAGGTTAAGGTTGGTGAAGTATCAATTTGCTTTGATTCAACAACTGGCACTACAGATTGAGACATATCTTTTCACCGATGTCGATATAATTCTATTATATTCAATCTGCCTCGCTCTGGGTGCATTTCCGGTTAAAAATTCCCATTTATCGATCGCACTTGCCAGCAGAATTGTCAGAGAATAGTTGAATAGTGTAAAATCAACTTTGCGATCGCCCCGACAACTCGACATCACCCTTCCTTACACCATCCGAGTTCCTATGTCAATCAAAAAGATTCTTTCCATAGCGCTGTTAATTTTTATCCCCATTTCCATCGCCGCTGAGTATTTGCACTGGGGTTCCCTCGCAGTTTTCATCACATCCGCTTTAGGCATTATACCTCTGGCGATTTGGTTGAGCACAGCAACAGAAGAAGTGGCGATCGTTACAGGCCCCTCCATAGGCGGCTTATTAAATGCAGTCTTCGGCAATGCTACGGAATTAATTATTGCCATAGTTGCCCTGAAAGCCGGCTTAATTGACATTGTGAAAGCCAGCATAACCGGTACAATTATCAGCAACTTGCTCTTAGTCATGGGATTTTCCATGCTGCTAGGAGGAATCCGCTACAAAGAACAGGAATTTAAGCCAATAATCGCGCGGGTGAACGGTTCCACAATGACTCTAGCAGTGATTGCCATCCTGCTGCCGACAATGGTAATTTACACCTCCAATGGAGTCGAACCCGCAGCCATTCAAAATCTTTCCTTAATAACTGCGATCGTCCTAATTGCAGTTTATGCTTTAACTCTGCTATTTTCATTAAAAACGCACAGCTATCTTTACGATGTTGGCTTAGTAGAACTAGAGTCAGAAAATCCTCAAAATACCAAAGAAGAATCTACTACGCACAAACCGAATTTGTGGTTGTGGATAGGGGTGCTAGTTGCCTCAACTGTTGCCGTTGCTTTTGAATCAGAAATTTTCGTTGGTGTTGTCGAAGAAACTACCAAAGGATTGGGATTAACGCCACTGTTTACAGGGGTAATTCTGTTGCCGATTGTTGGCGGCGCCGCTGAATATGTAACTGCGGTGGGAGTTGCGATGAAAAACAATATGGATTTGTCAGTTTCTGTCGCAATGGGTTCGAGTTTGCTAGTTGCTTTGCTGGTAGCGCCGGTGTTGGTGATTATCGGATTAGTGATTCATCAGCCGATGGATTTAAACTTCAATCCGTTTGAAGTAGTTGCAGTTGCCATCGCCGTGACAATTGCGAATCTAATCAGTATCGACGGGCGCTCTAATTGGCTCGAAGGAGTGCTGCTTTTAGCAACATATATTGTGTTAGGAGCGGCATTCTACTTTCACCCCATTACTTGATTTTCGCGGAACAGGCACTCCGACCTGTTCCACAAAAACTCAATTTTCTTAACTGGTTCCTAGGCTGTGCCTGGGAACCGATGTAAGCGAGGCTCTGCCTCGTTTGCTTTCATGAAAATTGGAGGCAGAGCCTCCGGATCTGCGTTACCAGGCTCTGCCTGGTAACGAGTAATTCCGAATCTCAAAAGGACACTTTAGTGCTAAATAGCGTCCGGGTCTATTCCCATCTCCCGCAAGCGCGCCGCCAGTCTGTCAGCTTGCTGTAATCGAGATTGTTCTTGTCTGATTAAATCTTCGACAAGTGGGGGAGAGAGAATTTGATCCACTGATAAAATCAAATCTGGAAACTGTAAAGACACGATGTTTTGCCCAGGGAAAAAATTCGCTTGTTCGTAAGCAGTCTCATTTTCCGGCAAAGTTACAACTCTGACCCTAGTCCGGTTAGGTTTAGGGTCTGCCATCCAATATTCCGGCACTCCAGCATTTTCGTATTCTGCTCTTTTTGTCACGTAATCTTGACGCTCGTTTTGGCTGACAACTTCAACAATTAACACTGGCGTTTCATCTAAATCGAAGACGCCAGCACCAGGTCTGGCAAGCAGTTGTTCCCAAAGACTTTGAGTACAAACAATCACATCAGGAATCCGCGAGGAATTCTCTTCCGTTCTCACTCCCACATTAGTTTTTGCCACCAAATCGAGATTGTGTTCAGCTAAGTAACGCTGCAATATGTAAACTAAGAATTCGCAGATGCTTGCGTGTAAAGCCGTTGCGGCTGCCATCGGTATTAATTTTCCCCTGTGAAGTTCGTAGAGAACGTCAGGTTCTCCCTCATAGACAAGATATTCTTCAAAAGTTAAGGTGGGCGAAGCATCAACTCGATCGGTTTCCGAAACAGGTAAAACAGACTGAGACATATTTATCCGCGCTCCGGTTTGAGTTCTCTTAATTAATTTTAGCCCTTATTCTTTTATTCCTCTGGGGTTAATTAAAAGAATTAGGTATTTTTCAAGCAGTTACGGACAGCGACACTGTTGAACAGGAAAACACTCTCGTCTGCAACTTCTTTTTCTGCCTTTACTGTCGCGACAATCAGATGTATCCCGACATTCTACCCGATCTTGACAAATTTGCTGACGGGGAAAAGTACCTAAGTTCTGTATAGAAACTTCAGCCGTAAGCGCACCCTGTTCTATAACTTGGTCATTTTCTTTAATTTCATAGAGAAACTTATTTTCTCCCTCTAAAACCGAAAAAGTTCTTGTTTTATGACTGTTACCCAACTTAAATGCAAAATCCTCGGAAAACTCGCCTTTGTCGTAACTTCTGTCGGTGTAGGGATAGGGGTTAGTTTCCATGCCATCAGTCACATTTTTAATCATCACCCTCCTGTTAGGGGCCGGAGGAGTTTTGCTGGAGACAAATCGAGCGCTTTGCGAATCAGGGGAGAAGACAGTACCGGCACACGGCCCTACATATTCAGTGCGCTTAAATTGAATCAAATTAATATTAAAAGCGTTTTCGTTTTTGACCCTAAATTGTGCTTCGCTAGTCTGCTGGGCGCTAACTGTGAAAGCTGCTAGCGTCAAAAAAAAAGCCCCCACCAAAATAGCTAGGAATTTGATTTGTGGCCTCCCCGTAATAAATCTGGCGTGTTTCATCTCTCTCTACCTCTAATGTGAATAGATAGCATTTTTTTTAGGAGTTATTTTAACTTGAGAGGTGAGGTGTTGTCAAAGTATATCGAATAGGTTTCTAGTGAGGGCTTGAGTCTTGGATGCTGAGTTTCCAAAGGAAGGGCGGAAGTTATGACTGTGAACTTTTTAGAGTCAGGAATGAAGTCCTGATTACTGAGATGTTGCACTATTGTCAATAAGCCTTTTATGAACGGGCAAGATGCCCGTTCCACAAAGAGTGAATTTTCTTGTGGAACAGGCATCTTGCCTGTTCTTGAGAATGGTGCAACATTTCAGGAGTACGAACTTAACTACCAAGTTACTCGATCGCGCCATCTCTCTAAAATCTTGTCCCCAACTCCCTGTACCCGTGCCACATCCTCCAAAGAGGTAAAACGTTGCTGTTGCCGCGCTGCAATAATTCTCTCGGCTAACTTCGGGCCAACCCCAGGCAAGGTTTCTAATTCTTCCTGACTCGCTGCATTCAAATTAACTAACTTTTTACCCGCAGCAATTTGAGGTTTAGCACTCGCAGATTTTGATGCTGCTTGTAGTGAATCGCACTCTTTTTTCTTAGCGTCAATTCTCTGTTTGATGCGGGGGGGAATTCCCAAGGTTGCACCTTTGTAAAGCCGATCGAACTCCCGCTCAAAATGGGCCGCAACTGTGGGACTTTCGATCGCCAGCAGCGTCTCGTCATTCCCGTGATTTGCAGCCTCACTCCAATTGTGAGAACCTGTAAGCACCGTTTTGCCGTCCACAACGCCGAATTTGTGGTGCAGGCGATCGCCCATTGGTAACAGCGGCACTCCCACCGTAGTCAGCGGCTTTCTCCAAGGGCGATTGTCAGTTTCTAACCCGCAATCTTGCATCAAAGTCGCCCCCATCATATCCAAACCTTCACTGTAAGAGCGATAAATAAAATTAGAGTCAATTAAAGCTCGCACCGCAACTCCCCGGCTAGCTTCAATTTCCAAAGTATTTGACAACCGCTGAGCCGAAAATACAAACAATGCCAAATCAACCGACTTTTTCGCACTACCTAAATTTCGATTTATCAAACTGTTAACGCTTTTTTCCCAAGGCAAAGTCGGAGAAGTCGGCGAAAATTGCACCCCAACTGTCGAATTCCCTACTCTTACTTTTTGCACTTGACGAAACGGCTTTTTGATGCCAAACTTGCTGTCCGGTTTGCCTTTGGGCCCGTCGCCCCACATGATGTTAAATTCTTGAGTAAATAGTTGCGCTATTTGAGCATTTTCAATTTTCAGCAAATTGTTCGCATTGCCGCGACTTGCTGCTGTCTTGAAATCGCCATGTATATCGCTTGTGGTAAAATTAGCAGAAGTGACGATTACCGTTTTGCCGTCAATTACCACAAATTTGTGGTGCATCAAACCGCTGCCTTTACTGCCGTCAGCAGTATCGTCAATTACAGGAATTCCCGCATCTTTGACAATTACCAAAGCATCGTTTTGCTTGATTTCATCGGCAGTCAATTTACCGTCTTTATTGCGATCGGCAAGTTGCACAAATTCGCTATAACGATCGCGCTCTCTTTCCGGTAATTTCGCCAATTCCTGGGCTGTAAAATCGCTCCAAGGGCGACTATACATATGTTCGACAATTAATCTAACTTTAATTCCCGATCGCTGTCGATCGGCCAAAACCCTCGCAATACCGGGCAAGCGAAACTCCTGAACCGCAACATCTACCGTCGATCCAGCACTAGCGATCGCCACAGCGATCAAGTTTTCTAAATCATCTCCAGGTCTAGTTTGCTGGCGGTAAGGCTCTGTATAACTCGAAGCGATCGACTGATTGAAGTATACTTGCAACAAGGGGTCTTGAGGCAATGGAGCCAGACTGAGAGGTAAATTCTGCACGTCTTGCTTTGTTTGTCCGCAGCCCGCCAGATTGATCGCCAGCAGCCCCGCACAACAGAAACCGAGTAAATGATAATACAATACAGCCACAAAATTTTAATAAATATAGAGGTTATTAGCCTTCTCACAGTTCAAAGCTATTGGATCAAGTAAAGTTACAACCTATTAAATTTATGCAAGGGAATAGATTTTACGTCTTGTAGAACTGCCTCGATGCCGGAAGCATCACTGGTAGGGTAGCAGCATTCAGGGGCGTGGGTCAAACCCGATACCGCTGCTTTATGGCTAAAAGAAAAAGAATTTTTCCGTGCGGTCACAAAGGATATGGTAAAGCGTGCCATCGCTGCACGCAAGAGTTGGTGGCGCAGCAGCAGTACGTTGAAGTGCTGACACAAAAACAAACCAAAAAACAAGAGAGGGAAGCATCATTTGCTAGAGATACCATCGATCTCAGAGGTCTGCCCGACCACGTAGTCACTAAAGCCCGGGCAATTATAGCAGCTTTGGGCGAAAATAAGAATTACAGAGATTTCGGCGGCAAACGCCTGCGTCACAACCGTTTAATAATCAGTATTCCTGTAACTCGCAACTACAGAATGCTTTGTGAAGATTGTGGCACTTTCTTAACTCCCCAAAAAGTTTTGTCGCACGAAGACTACAACGTCTGCAAACCAGGAAGTTAGTTATCAGTCATTAGTCATTAGTCATTAGTCATTAGTCATTAGTCATTAGTCCTTAGTCATTAGTTATTTAAAATCATGCAAATTTACCTAGACTATAGTGCCACAACACCCGCACGCCCAGAAGCGATTCAAGCCATGCAAAAAGCCCTGACTCAGCAGTGGGGCAATCCTTCCAGTTTGCACGAGTGGGGACAAAGGGCGGCGACAGCTTTAGAATTAGCAAGAATGCAGGTTGCTAGCTTGATTAACGCGCTACCGGAATCGATGATTTTTACCAGTGGTGGCACTGAAGCGGACAATTTGGCAATTATGGGAATTGCCCGTCTTTATACAAAGCCGCAGCATATTATTATCTCCAGCGTAGAGCATTCCGCAGTAGCAGAACCGGCGCGACAACTCGAACAGTTGGGATGGGAAGTGACGCGGCTACCAGTGGATAAATTTGGGCGCATTCACCCTTTGGATTTGCAAGAGTCGCTGCGATCGAATACAGTGTTAATTTCAATCATTTACGGACAAAGCGAAGTTGGGACGATCCAACCAATTGAGGCATTAGGACAAATTGCTCGCGATCGCAATATCATGTTTCATACCGATGCAGTTCAAGTTGCCGGCAAGCTGCAAGTTGACGTGCAAAAACTGCCCGTAGACTTGCTTTCCCTTTCCAGTCACAAACTTTACGGGCCGCAAGGTGCGGGGGCGCTTTACGTGCGTCCGGGAGTAGAATTAGTGCCAATGTTAGGCGGTGGTGGCCAAGAATTGAAACTGCGTTCCGGGACACAAGCGCTGCCGGTAATTGTCGGTTTTGGGGTGGCGGCGGAGTTAGCATTGCAGGAAATTGATGTGGAAACGCCGAGGTTAATTGGATTGCGCGATCGACTTTTTGACCGATTATCCCACGTACCCAGTTTAGTACCAACTGGCGATCGATATTGTCGGCTACCGCACCACGTCAGTTTTTGCATAGTCTCCCCTTCCTCCCGCCCTTATCAACAAAGAGATACAGGGCGAATCACAGGCAAAACTCTGGTGCGGCAGCTAAATTTAGCAGGAATTGGCATTAGTTCCGGTTCTGCTTGTAGCAGCGGCAAACTAACTCCCAGTCCGATATTATTAGCAATGGGATATGACGAAATCGGTGCAGTTGGTGGAATTCGCTTGACTCTAGGGCGAGAAACCACAGAAGCTGATATTGATTGGACAGTAATTGCGATCGAGCAAATTTTGGATAGATTAATGCCAAAGGTAGCATTATCTAGACGTTAGCATGAAAATATGCGGTTAAAATTCCAAATAAACCGGGTGTTTACGATTTTTATCGACTGTAATGAAGTATCTCCCAAAAACCCGGTTTCTGGCCACCCGCGCACAATCCAAATAATCTTTCATACATCCTGTAGGGGCGGGTTCACCAACCATAATTGCCTGAAATAAACAATCTAAAAAACCCGCCCCACCCAACCAACAATCATCATTTACATTTGGGCGATGCGAGGCAAATTTTAGGTTGACGTGGGTTATAGGTGGTGGCAGGGCGGGTTTATATAGATGGTTGGTAATTGTTATATATGGTTGGCGAACCCGCCCCTACAAAATATGGTAAAATTATGCTAAAATAAATACCGATGTTATTCACAACTCCCCAAGAATCATCATTTACATTTGGGCGAGGCGAGGCAAATTTTAGGTTGACGTGGGTTATAGGTGGTGGGAGGGTGGGTTTATATAGATGGTGGGTAATTGTTATATATGGTTGGCGAATCCGCCCCTACAAAATATCGTAAAATTATGCTAAAATCAATTCCGGTGTTATTCACAACTCCCCACAATGGAAGAAAACCGCGCCCAAGCCTATCTGCAATTAATTCACACTCTCCTGAATTGCCCCAACGGAGAGGAACCGCAGATTTTACAGGATAACTCCGAATTACTCGATCGCGGATTTATGGAAACCTGCGAGTTAGTAGCATCAACCTTAGCAGAACAAGGAGGGGAGAATGGCGCTAATTTCCTGCGAAATCTAGCCAGTCAGCTATGGCCACTCATCGAGATGAACGATCAGGGCAATAGCGAGAACTCTCAAGGCGAAAATTCCCAAGAGTATGCAAATTTTTTCATTGAATTATTGCAAGCAGAACAAGATAGCAATAGCGATATTGCAGTAATTTACCCAATGCTAGAGCAACGGCAACATCTCCTGAATGCCAGTTTTTCCGAGACTTTACAGCAAGTAAGTCAGAAGTTAATTACTGGCGAAAATGCCCCAACAATTAGCTCAATTATCGGTCTGATTGAAAATTTGAGTAGTCATATTAGTGAGTTTCCGAGTGGGAATAAAGGGAATAATATTGAAATTGCCATTGCGGGTTATCAAATAGTTTTAAATAATCGGGAGCCCGGTAGCGAAAAATGGACGCAAACCCAAAATAATCTGGCTACTGCTTACAATAACAGAGTCAACATTTCGGGGGCGGAAAATCTGTAACGGGCAAAAACCAGGCGGTTGAAACCGCCTCTACACAAACCAAGTCCGCCTATGCGGACAAGCGAGATAATTCAAAAGTGTTGAAATCCTCGATCGAGCTTTAATATAGCATCAGGATAAACACCGGTGCTATCAGTCAACCAGATATCGATGCTCTCAGTAGTGATTCCCACAATCGCGGCTGCGTTTCCTATTCTTTCCACTAATAACTGAGCATTTGTGATCGGCAAAAACAGCACTAACTCGAAGTCTTCTCCGCCGTATAATGCCCAATCTAAAGCTTGTTCTGGTGATCCAATTTCGCTGAAAATATCGGGAATTGGTATTTTTGTGCGATCGACTTTTGCGCCAACACCGCTAGCCCGACAAATTTGAATAATAGCATCTGCTAAACCGTCGCTACTGTCCATTCCGGCGATTGCAATTGGGGATGGAACCCCCCCCGGCCCCCCCTTAGCAAGGGGGGGACTGAGGGGGGGTTCCATCGCGCCTTCGGAAGCTAATATTTCCCAAACAACCGGCAAAACATCCAGCCTCGGTTTAGGGCACTGATGAGCGAGAATTAAGGAAGCTCGATCGACCTTTTCCAGATTTTGCCCGAATTCTGGATTTAACAGCAATTCTAATCCCGCGCGCGATGCTCCGTGAACCCCAGTAGCGACAATCGCCCAGCCCGATCGCGCATTTGACCGACTAATGGTACGATCGCACTCAACTTGTCCAAAAGCCGTAATCGCCACAGTCACCACGGGCGATCGCACAACATCGCCACCGACGATCGGCGTATCATATTCTTGCAAGCAAGCCGTCATCCCCCGATAAAACTCTTCAACCCACTCCACAGCCGTATCCCCCGCCACAGCGAGGGCTACAGTCACCGCCAGAGGTGTTGCTCCCATCGCAGCCAGATCCGACAAATTCGCCGCTGCGGCGCGCCATCCTGCGTAATAAGGCCCCGTAGTGCGATCGCTAAAATGCACTCCATCCACCAACATATCTGTAGTGATAGCCAGAGATTGGTTGGGATTTGTCGGAACTACGGCGCAATCATCACCCACTATTTCTGCGGGGCAGAATTTTTGCAATATTCTTAAAAGACCTTGTTCACCGATATCTTTAACTTGCATAATTTGGAATTAGTCGATCGCACTTTCTCAATTCACCATTCCTTACCAGAACTCGGCGGCAAGCGCAACCTAGGAAACCTATAAAAAGTATCTCCTTCATCATCTACCTCTAAAACCGCCGAAAAAATCTTAACTTGCCGAGTTAAATACTGCTGAGCAACTTCAGCCTCAACCCTAGCACTAGCAGCCAGTTGAATCAGCGAAATTTGACTGTTTTGAGTTTCCAACAACTGATAAAAAGCCTCATCCAACCGCTGCTTTTGCTTGTTTTCATTCACATTTTTGACAATCAACAAACCTGCGAAGCCGCCCAAACCCATTACCAATAAAAATTGTAAAATAGCCATATTTTCGATGGAATTCCTAATTTCAATAACGTAACTATAGCGGTTCTCAAGCGTGGTGAGGTATGCCCTATGCCCTATGCCCTATGCCCTATGCCCTATGCCCATGAGTACCTCATCTTTCTGAGAAAGGCTATATAAAAATTATCTCTTCTTCCAGCATGATTCCGGCGGGCTTTGTCTGTGTAAAAGTGATTTCAATCGCCGTTACCTTGCTTTATTTAGAAAAGATTTCAATGCCTGTCACTATTGATTTTTTCAGCCCGCGCAGGCGGGCTTTGTTTCTGTAAAAGCGATTTCAATCGCCGTCACTTTGGTGTCAAAGCGATTTCAATCGCCCTCATTAATTAAACTTGAGGTCGCACCAAATTTTCGATTCCTTTAACTACCTTAGCAGATACAATCTTGTCTCCCTGCTTCAGTTGCTCCAAAACTTCTTTTCCTTCAATCATGTAACCAAAAACAGCATAGCGGCCGTCCAACAGATTCAGACCAGCGGGCGTGAGTTCAGGTTCAAACAAGAAAAAGAAAAACTGAGAAGAAGCGCTATCAGGGTCAGTTTCTGTACGGGCCATTGCCACAGTACCGAAAGCAGAAAAAGGCAAAACAGGTTCGTCGCGATAACGCCCCGCATCTTCTAGAGTAATCCCGTAAATAGGTTCTTTTTCCTCCCTGACGAGCACTTCTAGCGGTATATTCCGGTATTTGCCAGTAGCTGGGTCAATAAAACCCTCTTCCTTGCCTTCGGGGTCTCCCGTTTGCAAAACGTAGGATTCTTCCGATCGAATAAACGGCAAACCGTCATAAAAACCTCGATCGACTAAATCCACAAAATTACCAGCCGTAACCGGGGCGCTGTAGCCGTCAACCACAACAGTAATTTCCCCTTTTTCAGTTTGTACAGCCACAGTAGCGCGCCCTTTCAGTTGAGGCAGATTAGCATACTTGGCAGGCACTTCAAACGGAAACTTTGTCACCATCAACTCTTCGATTTCGCCTACGGAACCTAGGATGGTGGCTTTCAAGTCAATCACTTTGTCCCTGTCTTTAGCCTCAACAGCCTTTTCCAGTTGAGCAATTTTCTCCTTGACTCCTGCAACTAGCGCCTCAGCTTGCGGCTTTTTGGCGTCGGGAATACTCTCTAAAAGGTCAGACTCCCGAAGGTTGAGAATCCTGGAAGCCTTGCTGACATCGCTGCTAATGGGCCCCCAACGTTTAGATCGTATGTGGTTGCCAATGTCTTCGAGACTGATTTGCAAATCTCGCACAGTCTGATTGTCAATAGGTAAAGCGAAGCGCAGCAGCGCCCGGCCGTCCGTAATCGCATTCCCTGCAGGCATACTGCTACTGGGGCGTTTGGCATGGGAGACTGCACTGAAACTCAGGGAGAGAGTGAACAGCAAGAGCGCTAAAGCGACGGTTTTGACCCAGCGCTTGCACGTATCGATCGAGAAATTAGGCCAATGCAACATAACTTTAACTTTTATTGCCTCTCTTATCTTCCCACAGCGCTGCCCGCCCGCCTTTGCTGCTACCCATCTAAAGTGTCTGTTGGTTTGGCTAGGGAGGATCTGCCCACTAACAACAGTCAATCGATTTTAGATTTTAGATTTTAGATTTTAGATTTTAGAGGCGACCCCACGGATAAATTCGGGGGTTCCTTTATCGGATACAGGTTTTTTATTTCTGGACGGATGAATCCGGGGGCTTGTATCCTGGATGCTTTCGGTCAACTGACAACAGCCCACTGCCCACTGCCATTAACATTTCAGTACAGCACTTGCTCCCTTTGAACGGTAAAATAAAATGCCAATTGCTTTTTGATGCCGTCAGCTAGACTGCGGCTTTAACCTGACCCGCTCAAAAACGGATACAATCCCCAGACTCCTGTCGTGGAGAGATCAAAATTTTAGACCAAGGTTCAATCTCCCAAATTCATCTGTGGAGTAAATCTAAAATCTAAAATCTAAAATCTAAAATCGACTGACTGTAGTTCCCCCGTGCCCAAAGGCGACGGGATTGCCCACAAAAATTTATATGATCTCCAGTAACGACTTTCGACCAGGTGTTTCAATTGAATGGAATAACGGCGTGTGGCGGGTTATCGAATTCCTCCACGTCAAGCCAGGAAAAGGCTCGGCTTTCGTGCGGACAAAATTAAAAAACGTCCAAACCGGAAACGTAGTAGAACAAACCTTCCGGGCGGGCGAGACTATGCCTCAAGCCAACCTGGAAAAGAGTGTGATGCAGCATACCTATAAAGAGGGCGACGAGTTCGTCTTTATGGATATGGAAACTTACGAGGAAAGTCGCCTCAATGCTAAGCAAATAGGCGATCGTGTCAAGTACCTCAGTGAAGGGATGGAAGTCAGCATCCTGCGCTGGAACGACCAAATCATGGAAGTGGAACTCCCCAACTCTGTCGTCTTGGAAGTGCTGCAAACCGATCCCGGAGTCAAAGGAGATACTGCCACTGGTGGCAGCAAGCCCGCGATCGTCTCCACCGGAGCTCAGGTTATGGTGCCTCTATTTATTTCCATTGGAGAACGGATTCGGATTGATACTCGTGAAGACAAGTACCTCGGCCGAGAGTAGAAACGAGGGAGAAAAAGGGAGTTTTTAGTTTTTAGTTCTGAGTTATGAGTTAAAGAAGTTAAAATTCAATACTCATCGCTCACAGCTTAAAAACTATCCCTTTTGCCTCCAAACTCGGTTAATTCTCCTAGCTTCGCCTGATTCGGAATTTTCAATTTTCAATTTTCAATTTTCAATTCTCAATTACCCTTGAATCTGCTGTGCAACTAGACATAAACCAGCTTTGTGACCTGCTAACTGTATTAGACAAAACTGGCATTTCGGAACTGACATTAAAAAGTGGGGATATTGAACTGACAGTACGCAAAGGCATTCTGGCAAGTTCACCAGGCACCTCTGCTGCGCTCCCTGCTGCCGTGGCGACTGTCGCTCCGATCGCCTTGGGCGCGGTTCCTAGCCCCACCTTAGCGTCACCTCCTGCTGTTGACCAAAATTTAGCAGCGGATCTGGCTGCCCCTGTACCCGTCGCCCCTGTCGCCGCACCTGCTGCCGTACCTGCTTCTGTAGATACGAAATGGGTGCCAATTATCTCGCCGATGGTAGGAACGTTTTATCGCGCTGCTGCTCCTGATGAGCCACCTTTTGTCAATGTGGGCGATCGCATCAAGGTCAGCCAGACAGTCTGTATTATTGAAGCGATGAAGCTGATGAACGAGATCGATGCTGATGAAGTCTCCGGTCAAGTGATGGAAATTTTAGTTCAAAATGGCGAACCTGTCGAATACGGTCAAGTGTTGATGCGAATTAATCCGGATTGAAGGATTACTTTATTGTTATGGACAGAATAAATGCTAATATTTCCCGATCACTTCTCTCCGGTGAGTTTGATGAAGTCATCCCAGCCTGTCCCGCAAGAGGTTGTGCAACAAGTTGCTGAGTATTTCAGTATTTTGAGCGAACCCATGCGTTTACGAATTTTGAACTTGCTTCGCGACGGCGAAAAATGCGTGCAAGAATTGGTGGAAGCTACTCAAACGAGTCAAGCCAATGTTTCTAAGCACCTAAAACTAATGCTCCAAGCTGGTATCCTCACTCGCCGGAGTGAAGGAACTTCAGCTTATTATAAGGTGCAAGACGAGCTAATATTCGAGCTGTGTAATATGGTGTGCGATCGGCTTGCCAGCCGGATCGAACAGCAAGCCCTACACTTTCGGGCATTTAGCCTAACTACGAAGCACTGAAAATTAGTTGCCAGTCCTCAATCCTCAATCCTCAGTCATGAGTCATCAGTTATCAATCCCTACTCTCTGCCTTCAGACCGATGACTAATGACTCCTAACTAATGACTTCTAACTAATGACTCATAATTACTAAAGGGGAAAATTTTTGTCAAAACTTTGGCGGGTACTCGGCTGAGCCACCTCCAAACCTTCGCCACCCAAAAGTTCTAAAGGCTTGCCTTCTACCGAAATCCAAACCTTGGTATTCGGTTGTAAACTCGTAGCCGTATAGATAACTTGCCCTAACCGGCCAGTCATCGAATTGCTCCCTCCCCCGGAAGTAAATTCTGCCGACAAATCGACATAAACTCCGTCATTCTTAACACTCAAACCCCTGAGTTTTGTCCCATTAGGAATTTCGCTAGAAACAGTTGCATCCTTTGGCCCGGCCAACAAACTGTTAAAAGCAGCTTGTAAAGCTGCATCAGGCTTGTCAGCTTGTTTGACAGCTACTTTCGTAGGAACTCCCTCAAATTTGCCGATCGCATCTTTAACCCAGTAGACTTGCACTGTCTGGACATCAGTCTGCGGCAAAGGCTTTGGCTGCGGTGACTTTGGGATCAGAGCGTTAGGCGTCTGAGCTGTAGGCGTCTGAGCTGTAGGCGTCTGAGCTGTAGGCGTCTGAGCTGTAGGCACTTGTACAGGATTTGGAGGGGGTACGGGGATAATTACAGCAGGAGATTCCGCAGGACTTGGGGACAGCGGCGGAGCCGTAGTTTGAGCAGAAGACTGCGTATCTGCGGGGCTGGGCGAACGGTTCGCTGTCCACCAGGCAATGCCCCCTCCCGTTAGTAAAGCCAACCCGCAAACACCGGCAATGACGGCTGTGGAGACGCGGCGTACTTCTTGTCCATCTTTCATAATACAAATTCTCCTTACAGATAGAGCGCTTGGGACGGTGAGGAGCGACTCTTGATCAGCTACATTTGTCTATGGTTAGATTCTGGAATTGACACAATTGCATTGCTGCTAGCGAACACTTTATAGCAAGCCCAACATATTCTGAATCCGACTATTGGAATCCTAGACCATAATATAAGATTTCGCCGTGGAGTATGTCACCAAAAAACTGGGTCTGAAGCCCCGTCCTTATAGGACGGCTTTACATTGAATTAAATCCCCTTTCGGGGTCGG
>NZ_JAUBOX010000095.1:0-25439 GCF_036700445.1 Microcoleus sp. T3_B1 | reverse complement strand
GGCTTTTTCAAGCCCACACCGTATCGGTACTCCGTAGCTTGCGGGTCGCGTAGCGACATCGGTGTCGGGTGATTGACGTGTGTGGTGTCCGTCCGAAATTCTCAACTCAGGAGCAATTTTACTACTGTTTCCTGAACCCTGACCGAAAGCAATTTGGTCCGGGGGCGCCCGATGTATCAGTGGGGTTGCTTTCTTCAATTCTAAAATCTAAAATCTAAAATCTAAAATCTAAAATCTATTGACTGGTGGCGCAGCGCGTGTTTCCTACTTTTCCCACACTTGCTCTTTGTGAGATTCCGTGCAAAGACCCAAGATGCGATGATCGTTGTCGCTGATGATGGAAATTGGGTAATACTGTTGCAGGTTTACGGAGTAGGGAGAGCGACTGCCGTCGTAAGTGTCCACTACTGTTAAATTTAACTGAGTTCGATCGCCCGTGCCGTAAAAACAGTAAAAAGCAGACCGAGGCAGGTAAAAAGCGCCGACTACCTTACTCTGCCGCATTTCAAATACAAAATATTCCTGTTTAATTTCCTCTGGCTTGCTCGACTGACCGTAGAGGTAAATGCCATCGGCTAAACCTGTGCTAGCTGTATCTGGCGGAGGATTTGGCGGGGATTGCGAGCTTAAAACGCCGGATTTGATGTCCGAGTCGTGTGCCCGCCGTGCGGGGAATGCGATGCTGAAGTTACCGGGCGAGAGAGCAAGCACGATCGCGATCGCTTCTAAACTTCCTGTCAATATCAAATAAGTCAAAACCACTCCAGACCCCAAAATTTAAAATAGCTGGTTCCAAGCGCCTCTTGTACCATTTTCACAAAGATCGTAGATAAACCGGGTATTTGGCTTAATGTTGGCTATTAACTTGAAGGAACGATCGCCCGCCCGATGGCTGAACTTAAATCTAAGATTAGTTTTGACCAATTTTGCGTCCGCCCCGATCTGGCGATCGACCCGTCAAATAATACCATTTTAGATTTGAGATTTTAGATTAAAGAATTGAATAATTTGGCGTGACCTATTCCATAAGGGTTTGGATCACGGGCCTACATTTCCCTTCTTTTTTTTAACTGGTATAAAAGTATCCTTCCCAGCAGCGCCAACACGAAAAAAAAGTTGAGATTTTGGGGAAAATCTCAACTTTTTTAGTATTAACTAGCCAAGTATTCTCGGACTTGAGATTGGCGGCGGCGCAGGTGGGCGAGGGCTTGATGTTCTAGCTGCCGCACCCGTTCCCGGCTGAGATTTAACCGTTCTCCGACTTTCGCCAGAGACATTTCGGTGCCGTCTTCCAAACCGAAGCGCAGAATTATTACATCTCGCTGCTGGGGGGTAAGTTCTGATATCAAAGTATCGAGGTCTTGCCGCAGCAATTCCGAGGTAATGTAGTTTTCTGGAGATGCCGTTTCGTCTTCTAAGAGTTCTTGGAGTTCGGTATCTTGGTTGTCTCCTACCCGCAAGTCCAAAGAAACTGGATGTCTTGCCATCAGCAGGTATTCCCGAATCTGGGAAGGGTGCAGTTCGAGGGCGGTGGCAATTTCGCCAGGGGAGGGAGACCTGCCCAACTGCTGCGTGAGTTCCCGCTGCACTTTTTTGATTTTGTTGAGTTTTTCGGTGATGTGAATTGGCAATCGAATTGTGCGGGCGTGTTGGGCGATCGCGCGGGTAATTGCTTGCCGAATCCACCAGTAGGCATAGGTAGAAAATTTGTATCCCCGCATCGGGTCAAATTTTTCGACTCCTCGTTCTAAACCAAGAGTACCTTCTTGAATTAAATCCAAGAATTCCATATTGCGTTTCTGGTATTTTTTGGCGATCGCCACTACTAGCCGCAAATTCGCTTCAATCATCTTTTGCTTAGCCCGCCGCCCTATGTGTAAGATGCGGCTAAGTTCAGGTTCGGTCAACTCCATTTCGGCAGCCCACTCTTGATCCGTCAGATCCCGCTGCCATTCTTTAGCAAGTGCTTGTTTTGCTTCGATTAATTTCATCATTTGCTGCACTTGCTTCCCGAAAACAATTTCTTCTTCTCGGGTTAGCAGGGGTACGCGACCGATCTCGTGCAGATAGGCACGAACCGTATCCGTTGAGGAGTATGGCCGGCTGCCCATGCGATCGGCTTTCACTGTTTTGTTTTTGGGGGTTGTGGTGGACATGGGTGAGTATTGCACTCCTTGTAACAACAGATAAAAAGTTGGTGATACCCTGTCCCACTTTTGCAAGTGGGATAAAGACTGCGACAAAGGGGATGTTTCCCCTCTTGTTTATCGGTGACGATCGGTAGAAGCTTTTTGTTTGGGATTACTTTTGTGCTTGATTTCCAGTAATCGCCGTCGATTTTCGGTAGTTCGCTAGCTTTAACGGCTAGTTCAAGGCGAAGTGGAGCAAGAGTTTAGTTTTCTCAATATTATTCCCAATTTTGAGGATCGTAAAGAGTAAAAACCTCTGTCTTAAGGTCAAGATTCTACATTTTTCCTTAAGGTTTTCAATTCCCTGCTAGTTTTAACTGCAACTCAACTTCACAATACTCATGCAGACTCATGCAATTCGAGGGCTGTGTTTTGCTCTCTGTTCCATCATCGCTTGAAATTTGGGCGCTGGCTAGATGCTGCGATGCGAGATAACCGAACCCGATCGCCGTAGTAGTGGCTGTGCATCGCTCATCGTTTCTTGGTTGGGGAGAGGAGTAGGGCGAGAAAAAGAGAATGGGTGAGTGGGAGAGGGGAAGAATGAGAGAAGGGGAGAATGGGTGAGAATAAGAATAAATAGAGCTACTTAAAGCCATAAAACAACTGGCTGTGCCGCTTTTTAAGTTCAATATAATGAGTCCGAGCTACTTAACAATACTTAACTCGATCCAAAATTTATAGATGAGAGGGTTGGGGGGTTAGGGGTGAGGGATGAGGGGATGAGGGGTTGTTACCTATTTTACCTGTTTTTCACGGCTACCATACCTGCTTCGCGGGCTTCATTTTTCCTAAATAGCTGATGGTGCAAGCGACTGATTAATTATTATTTCCAACCGGTTGCAACATGAACTTATTCTGCAAAACGACTGAAAAATTCACTACTCAATATCCGCTATTTAAGCGCCCAGTTAAGCTAATTCTCCAGTACAGTAAACTCAGAGCAGCCCCATTCGCCCCAGTTGACCTATGCCGCGCCACTTCAATACCGCAGGCCCGTGCCGCGCCGACATCCACTATATGTTACCAGCAACGCGTCGCCTCCCGAATTTAGAGCGACTGATTGCCCAGGAAAACTATTTCGTCATCCACGCACCCCGACAAATTGGTAAAACCACGGCGATGCTGGCTTTAGCCAAGCAACTGGTCGATAGCGGGCGCTACACTTCGATCGTGGTTTCGGTAGAATTGGGTTCGCCCTTTAATGACGATCCGCAAAGAGCCCAAGCAGCAATCTTAAGTTCTTGGCGAAGTGAGGCGCGAGTCTATCTGCCACCGGAACTCCAGCCGCCCGCCCAGCAAGAGATGGAGGTAGGACAAGGAATTGAAGAAACACTGCGACAATGGGCTCAAACTTCACCTCGCCCTTTAGCAATCTTCATTGATGAAATTGATTCGCTCCAAAATGAAGTATTGCTGTCAGTTTTGCGTCAGTTACGCAATGGTTATCCCTCTCGCCCGAAAGCGTTTCCGCAATCGGTTGGCTTAATCGGTTTGCGGGATGTCCGCGATTACAAAGTGGCTGTGGGTGGGAGCGATCGACTCAACACATCCAGTCCGTTTAATATTAAAGTGCGATCGATTACTCTCAGAGATTTTAATGCAGGAGAAGTCGCCGAACTCTACGCGCAACATACCCAAGATACCGGACAAGTTTTTACACCTGAAGCCGTAGCCTTAGCGTTTGAACTGACTCAGGGACAACCTTGGTTGGTGAATGCTTTAGCTAAGGAAATCGTCGAAGAATTAGTGACAGATGAATCTAGAGAAATTACGCCCGAACATATTTTAACAGCTAAAGAAATTCTCATCAAACGACAAGATACGCATTTAGATAGTTTAGCAGAACGGCTTAGAGAAAACCGAGTCAAAGCAATTATCGAGCCGATGTTGGCTGGTTTGGAACTTGGTAATATTCCCAATGATGATATTCAATTTTTAATCGATTTGGGTTTGTGTAAGATGGATGTTCAGGGTGGATTGACGATCGCCAACCCAATTTACCGAGAAGTGTTGCCCCGCGTCCTCACCGTAACGCCAATGGCTTCTCTGCCGCAAATTGCACCGAGTTGGTTGACTGAGGTCGGAAAATTAGACACGCAAGCGTTACTCAAAACTTTTCTCGCATTTTGGCTGCAACATGGCGAACCGTTACTCAAAAGCGCGTCTTACCCCGAAATTGCCCCGCATTTGGTGCTGATGGCGTTTCTGCATCGGGTGATTAATGGTGGCGGAACTTTGGAGAGGGAATATGCGATCGGGCGCGACAGAATGGATTTATGCTTGCGCTACGGTGAGGTGACATTGGGAATTGAACTGAAGGTTTGGCGGACTCGGAAAGTCGATCCGTTGAGTAAAGGTTTAGAGCAGTTAGATGGATATTTGGCTCGATTGGGACAAGATTCGGGTTGGTTGGTGATATTCGATCGCAGAGATAATGCACCGGAATTAGAAGAACGGTTGAATACTGAAATTCATACGACGAGTATGGGAAGAATAATTACAGTCATTCGAGCGTGAGGAAGTTGCGGTGAATGTCTCGATATTTTCCGATCGCCAATCCCAACTAAAACCCCAGATCCATTTTAGCAGCTTCAGCTTCTGCAAATACTTGTTCATCCGGCATTTCTTGCCAGTCAATATCCCCAATTTCTCTGTAGAATTGCTCGTCATAGGCGCGAGTTTGCACGACGACGGGCATCGGTACGGCGTGCCCCAAAACTAATGCTTGCTGTTTGGAGTCGAGTTTTGCCAAAACTGAACGCAAACTCTGCCCTCCCGAAACGCCGGTAAAAATAGCATCGATGTCTTTATCGTCGTTTAGCAAAGCTGTGATCCGCGTTCCGACTTGCGACATGACTTCGCCGTCGATGCCGGAGGGACGCTGGTCTACAATCAGCAGGGTGACAAAGTATTTTCGCATTTCTCTGGCGATCGTACCGAAAATAGTCGATCGCACGATCGCCGGATCGAGAAAGCGGTGAGCTTCCTCAATGGTAATCACCAACGGCTGCGGGCGATCGCACGGATTTTTGCTCTGCAAAAACTTCTCAGCTTTCCGCACGTAAGAGCCGTGAATGCGACGAGTAATTACGTTTGCTGCTAACATATAGGACAGCAAATCCGAGTGCGAACCGAACTCAATTACTACATTTTTCCCCCCATCCAAACACTGCAAAACTTCACTCACATAATTTTTCGGACAGCGTTTCCGAATGTATTTCAAATCGTTTAAGCGCTCTAATTTTCGCTGCAAAGCCATAATCGAAGATTTATTTCCCCGCTTCTCTTCGCAAAACATTGAAATATCTTCATTGCTCATTTCCAGCAATTTATTTATCCAACTGCTGCCCAACTCGTTTCGCAAAATTATTGCATTTTCGATACTAGCTTCCGACAAATTTAACTCGCGTTGTACCAGCGCGATGTCTTCCACTTCTATTTCATCGAAACTCAAAAATAATTCTTGAGCGTCGCGGACTCCCCGGCGTTTTGTCGATTCTGGATCGAGGGTATAAATCTGAATTTTATCGGGAAACAACTGCCGCAAACCTTTAACAGTGCTGAACTGTTTCCCTTCCGAAACAGCTTCCCACCCGTACTCCGAGTGCATATCAAAAATTAAATTAACAGCAGCCTGCTTGCGAATAATTCCCGACAATAGCAAGCGCGTCAGAAAAGATTTTCCCGTTCCCGACTTGCCAAAAACTCCGTTGCTGCGTTCCACAAACCGGTCTAAATCCAAGCACACAGCAACGTCCATGTCAATCGGTTTGCCGATCGCAAAATTGCGGCGATACGGGTCATCTTCCCAGCCAAAAACTGCCCGAAAATCACTTTCTTTGGCATCAAACACCTGCGAAAAGTGGCTGGGAATAGTTTTGACCGGCAGCAATTCAATATCCGCACCGCTTTGTGACTCAAAAGAAGCCAAATTTCCTAACGCCAGCTTATTCTCGCGAACTCCGCCGTTTTTCCTCGGGTCGAAAATTGCCTGCTGTTTTTCTCGTTCAGCAGTCAACATCAACATCGGCGACAGTTCGATCGTACCGTAGGTGCTGCTACCAGCTAGCACTGCGAGCAGAAAATCGTCGTCGGGATTGGGAGGATTCGATAAAATGCGGGCGCTGGAAGTTCCGAGAGACACGTCGGTGAGCATACAGAAAAAGTGCGATCGCACCCCCCGCACTACTAGAAATTTCCCCACCCTCATATCTTCCACCGAAACATCGGCGTGCAGTCGCACTTCTAATCCCTTGCTCAGGGAACCTTGAATAACAGAGCCTAACGGTCGATCCATTTTAGATTTTAGATTTTAGATTTTCGATTGTTCAGATAGATTTTAGATTTTAGATTGTTCAGATAAATGACTGCTTTCCTGTCAAATGTCAACTGGCCGCTGTCAAATGTCAACTGCCAACTGCCAACTGCCAAATGACTAATTACCATTCCGATTCTAGCGGCAATTCAAAAAAACTCGGACTCAGATCTATATCGGTCAAATCCGTTTCGCTCAAATAAGCGTCGGTCAAAAATACCCCTTTTAAACTTGCGCCTTTGAGGTTAGTACCTTTCAGGTTAGCACCTCTGAGATTAACTCGGAATAAATGAGCATCGCTCAAATCGGCCTCAGTTAAATCTGCTCCCTCCAAATTTACTCTCATCAAATCTGCTTTTCGGAGATCGGCTTCGTTTAACTTCGCGCCGCTGAGGTCAGCTTTTGTCAAGTCTACACCTCTCAAGTCGGCCCCGCTCAAGTTAGCGAACAGCAAAGTAGCTCCGGTGAAATCTGTCTCCCTCAAATCGGCATCCCTTAAATTAGCGCCGCTGAGGTCAGCCCTTGTTAAGTCTACACCCCGGAGGTCAGCAGAACTCAAGTTTACTTGGTGTAAAATTGCGCCGCTTAAATCGGCTCCTCTTAAATCAGTTCCCTCCAAGTTTGCACCTTTGAGGTAAGCTTTTTTTAAGCTAGCTCTGCTAAGGTCTACATTTTTGAGATTGACCGAAGTTAAGTTAGAACCGCTCAAATTAGCTCCGCTTAAATCTGACCCGTTTAAGTCGGCTCCGGTTAAATTTACCCCTTGCAGCGATACATTGGGAGCAATTAAATAAGCTCCGCCCAGACTGGGGTCAATGCCTTCTGAAAACAAAGTCTTGTTGCTGTAAACAGCTTTCTCCAAAATCGTGCCGCTCAAACTGGCTTCCCTCAAGTCCGCTGCGCTGAGGTTGGCTCCTGCTAAGTTTGCCCGATCGAGTTTGGCGCCAAATAAAATAGCTTTGTATAAGTTTGTCCGCCGCAAATCGGCTCCTTTTAAATCGGCTTCGGTCAAATCTACCATAGCCAGATTTAAGCCAGGGAGCGAAGCATTGGGAGCTAGCAAAATTGCTCCCATTGCACCCGGATCAATATTTTCGGGAAAGATAGTCCGGTTGTTGTATACGGCCTTGTCTAAAATAGCGCCGCTCAACTGAGAACCGCGTAAATCCGCCCCGCTAAGGTTGGCTCTGGTTAAGTTGGCTTCGTGGAGATTTGCTCCTACTAAATTAGCCTTGATCAAACTTGCTTGTTTGAGGTTGGCGCCGGTTAATTCGGCTCCTACGAGATTAGCTTCTCGGAGGACAGCACCAGTCAAATCAGCTCTAGTGAGGTTAGCTAAATTAAGAAATGATTCAGCTAAATCCGCCCCGCTGAGATTAGCGCCGCTGAGGTCGGCTTCCATGAGGTCTGCATACCTGAGCATAGCGCCGCTGAGGTTGGTTTCTCGGAGATCCGTGCCTCGGAGGTTGGCTCCCCGGAGTTCCGCACCGCCGAGGTTGGTTCCTTTAAGTGCTTGTCCCCTGAGATCTAGTCGGTGCAGAAAGTCACCAACGTTCATCTGTCTTCCCCCTTGGAGACTCCCACTGTACCTGTGCCCAGGTCAGTGGCGAGAGGAAAAGGTGGGCAAGGTTTATGCTGCATACGAATAACCATCCTTTCTGTGAATAATTGAACAATATTTGTGGCTAATTCCTGACACCAACTCTGAGGCGGAAATATTGAATGAGCCACTCGTTCTTACGGCAACACGTCCAACGTATGTACCAATTTTCTTGCCAGAGGTGACGACTGCTTTGACGATATCTCCAGTTTGAAAACCTTTGACAAACTTAAACCTGGGAACATAGCGAGATGGAAATCCGAATTTGTCGGTACGACACATTTGGCGTGTCCCATGTCCAGTCGCTTTAATTAACAACGGCTTGTTTGTTAAAATTTTCAAAGATTCAATGTTCCCAACACAGGCTGCATCTAGCCAATGAGTTTTAGCTAAATTTAATCGAGTGCGATTGAACTTTGTTAAACCGCCACTGCCAGTAGAAACTGGTAAGCCAGTCATACAGAGTCGGTTAAATAACGCCCAACGAGTAGAATTAACCGCTGTTGCATCTTTCAAAGGACCTTTTGCTTGAGACAGAATCCGTTTCAAGACCTCGGGTTTTTTCGAGAGAAACTGCTCAATATTTTGAGTCCCTTTCTTTATATTGCATTTTTCACAAGCAAGGCAAAGATTAGAAATGCGATTAGAACCCCCCTTAGCTTTAGGATGAATATGCTCGACTTGTAATGGTGTATTGCTAACGCCACAGTAAGCGCACGTTCTATCCCATTTGTTCAGCAAATATTCGCGGATCTCGTAGCCACATAAAACACCTTGCTGGTACTCCACTCCGCTAATTTCCGGGTTTTCTATTTGCTGGAGGTCGAACCGCACAAGTTCTTGAACAACAGAAGAAATTGGCGCAAGCTTCATCAATCTAGTTACCCATGTTAGGGTTGTTTCGACACGATGTTGTAAGCTTGGAGCCAGCGACCCTTTCGGGCGAGTTCTGTTTAAAAATCTAGCTTTTCGGTAGCGGGTATGGCGCTTTCTCCTACCTCTACGCAATGAACGGCGAGATTCCAGACTGGCTTTGATAGTTTGACCTCGGTGAGTCAGTTCTGCACCAAAGATTACTTTCTCTCCTTGCACTAATGCAACTCCGCTGGTTTTGGAGCCAGGGTCTAATTTAAGAGTGATTGATTCTTGCGGTACTTTCACCTCTACTTTGAGAATTATTGTGAATGGATACCTCCTGAAAACAGCAGCTTTGCCATTGGTCAGCCATTTACGAGCCATTCCTGGGCGGATTGGATTGAGCGGTCTTTTTTGGGTATCAAGTACAAAAACAAAATTAGACATTTAAGTCCTCCCTTGCGGGGTAATGTTTGCTTCGTCAATGTTTAAGGTCGGTAACTATCTTAAAAGCACTGGCTTAACCCTTACGCCTGTTTAACTTTTAAGTTCTAGAGCAGAAAACTAGCACGCATTTTCTGGTAGGTACTTGAACGCTTACCTTAAACGTAGTGATTAAACACACTTAGACTGGTCAACGCGGCTTTTTCAAGCCCGCACCGTATCGGTAATCCGTAGCTTGCGGGTCGCGTAGCGACATCGGTGCCGGGTTGTTGACTTCCATGTCAAATTCACCCTCTCTATTCCGATACTTTTTTCCTAACCTTTGAAATCCAGTTAGATATTCTGAAATTACCTTTGCTGAGTTCTGGTCAAAACCATTGTAATCATCAATAGCCACAACTGGCGCATCTGGCGGGTAGTGTTCTGGAATATCGTCAATGGCTACCCAAGGTGAGTTTTCTGCTTGATTTTGTCGAAGATACTCAAGAACTTCCTGGTGTCGTAAATATTTGTTTTGATGAATATTTTTGGGATTGAGGAAAGGGGTGAATCCGATAATACGGATAGCGATATCTGGTGAAAACAATGGCCGGATTACCTCGAAGGGGAATATTTCCCGCCAGGAAGATGAAATTACTACTCGCGCATCAGGATAGGAACGAAGGACATTTTCAAAGTGATTAAGGCAATCTGAATTAAATTTCATTATATCTGTTTGCAAGCTCGATGTTTCATGCCTTCTGTCAGGAATAAGTACACCATCAATGTCTAAAAAAATTAACATTAACTAAAAAGCCTCTTGAATGATTTAATGACTGTTAATACTGCTTAATATAAATGTGTATCTACGAGGCTCTCTAAAGTGTTCGCTACATCGACTTGTTAGACAGAAATCAACATTGTTATTCACTGTTTTTATTGGGGGCTGCTTTCTGAAGAAAGGAAGATATTGGTATCAACAAGTATTGTTCTGAAATTCACAGTTTTTCTTGGCTTGGGCCAACCCCCCTGCTGGGGTAGGGGGGGTTGGCTTCTACCTTCTGCCTTCAGGGAAGAGGAGCAAAACTGTAGATTTTTTGAGGTTCGAGCCGATCGCAAATTCCGGTTAATTCCGACAAAAGGAATGTCTCGCGATCGAGCTGGACTTGCAGGGTTTTGAGCGGATCTCCACCGGAGGAAACCATGAATTCTAATGTTTGCAAATTCGGCTCAGTGCTGATTTCGCCCAAAATTTGGCCGATCGCCTTGACGTAAGGATGGTTTACATCCAAGTACCAGTCGGGGGCTGCGAGTCCGGCTTGATCGAAGCCGAGGTGAACGATGAGGGAGCCTTCTCCGAAAAGGGCTATGCCCACCGGCCGCGCTTCTTCTTGCAGCAGCAAGTGCTGGTTAGCCGCCAAATGCCGCAGTTTTTCGAGGTGTTCGTACCGATTTTGAATGGCAGAATCTTCCTCTTTTCCTTCTGCTTTTTCGTTCCACTGAATCGCCACTGTTACTAAATAAGTTTGCAGTAGCATATGACCGAGTTTTTCGGCTTTTGTTGCCAGATAGATCGAGTTGTAATCTGTGGCTTCAATTAGTAAGGGGACGCGATCGGCTACTTCAATGCCGTAACCTTTCAAACCTGCTATTTTGCGCGGGTTGTTGGTAATCAACCGAATTTTTTTAACTCCCAAATCATTGAGCATTTGCGCTCCGACGCCGTAGTTCCGCAAGTCGGCGGGAAATCCCAACCGTTCGTTGGCTTCGACTGTATCGAATCCCAAATCTTGCAGCGAGTAAGCTTTTAGTTTATTTACCAATCCAATGCCCCGACCTTCTTGGCGCAAGTAAACGATGACGCCAGCACCGACATTTTCGATCATTTTCAGTGCCGCTTGCAGTTGCATCCGGCAGTCGCAGCGCAGGGAACCCAAAGCATCGCCGGTCAGGCATTCGGAATGCACCCGCACCATCACTGGTTTGTCTTTAAATTCTGCCGGGTCGCCCTTGACAATAGCAACGTGTTCTGAATTGTCTTGGGTGTCGCGGTAGGCGTAAATCATAAACTCGCCGAATTGAGTGGGCAATTTGGCGACGGTTTCGCGGCGGACGAATCGATCGTGCTTGAGTCGGTAGCTAATTAAGTCAGCAATACTGATTATTTTAAGGTTGTGGGTTTTGGCGTACTCGATTAATTCGGGCAACCTCGCCATCGAACCGTCGGGGTTTTGAATTTCGCAGATGACGCCGGCAGGATACAGGCCCGCGAGTCTGGCGAGGTCAACGGAGGCCTCGGTGTGACCGGCGCGTTTGAGCACGCCACCATCGATCGCCCGCAGGGGGAAAATGTGACCGGGACGGCGCAAGTCTTGAGGTTTGGTGTCCGGGTGGATGGCTACTTGGATGGTGCGGGCGCGGTCTTCGGCGGAGATACCGGTACTGACGCCGTTGACTGCATCGATGCTGACGGTGAATGCAGTTTGGTTGTTGTCAGTGTTTTTGCTGACCATGAGGGGCAGTTCCAGGCGATCGAGCCTTTCGCCGCTCAATGCCAGACAAATCAAACCCCGCGCGTTCACGGCCATAAAATTGATGTTGTCGGGGGTGGCGAATTGGGCGGCACAAATCACATCGCCTTCGTTTTCGCGATTTTCGTCATCGACTACTACCAGGGGGCGACCTGCTTTGAGGTCTGCGAGGGCGCTGTCAATTGAGTCAAATTGAAAGGATTGAGTTGAGGTGTTGTTATTGGACACTGAGAAGTTCAACTAGACAAGCAGGATTCCCCCACTATAGCTTTATGTTACTGGCGGGAGGAATGCGCGTGAGTGATTAGTCCCGTCCCCAACCCAAACAATATCTTTAGATGGGAGGGTTAGGGACGGGCGAGGAACTAATCTTTCGACTACGCTCAAGGCATCGCAAATTCTTGATTCCGTTGACACAATGGTTTTCACGAGATACTCTAAGAAGAGAGTTTGTTGAAAAAAATGCCTCAATTAATCACCGCCAAGCTAAAGCTAAATTTGAATGCCGAGCAAAAAATCTTGGTGTCTCAGACTGCATTGGCTTACCGTGATGCTTTGAACTACACTTCGCAAGTTGCTTTTGATGCAGGCAAATCCAGTAATGGGGCTAAATTACAAAAAGCAGTCTACAGCGAGTTACGGACAAACTTTGGACTGGGAGCGCAAATGGCGTGTAACGTGCCAAGGCAAGTATCGGCAACTTACAAAACCCTGTGGACAAAAGTAAAACACAGTGCAGATGCTATCGCCAAAGGATACACCAAAAAGCGCTACAAAGGGCTAGACAAAGCTCCTAAGTATGTTTCTCGAACTTGCACCTTGAACTATCAGCGGGACTACTCATTTAAAACCGAGCAGAGAGTAAGTATTAACACTCTAAATGGTCGAGTGGTTGTTACTTATGATGGTTACAAAAAGCATCTACAATTGATTGCTAATTGCAAAAAAATTGGTGCAGCTAAGATTGTTTATCAGCGTTCTTCTAAAACTTACTACTTGATGGTAAGTCTAGAAATTGATACTCCTGAGATTGAGCCTACTCAAATAACTAGAGTCTCTGGCGTTGATGTCGGGCAGAGGTATTTGGCAGTAGAAACAGATTTGCAAAACAACTCCAAGTTTTACTCGGGTAAATCTGCCAGACACAAAGCTAACCGCTATCACAAAGCAAGGCAAACTCTTCAGCGTAAAGGCACTCGTTCGGCAAAGCGGAGATTAATCGCTTTGTCTGGAAAAGAAAGACGGTTTATCGCTGATGTTAACCACCAAATCAGCAAGCAAATAGCCAAGCCTAATAGTTTGATTGGACTGGAGAACTTAACCGGAATTCGGGATAGAACTAAGTCCAAGTCGGGTAAGAGGGCTAGCAAGAAACAGCGAAGAGCTAATCGGAATAAGGCTAAATGGTCTTTTGCCGAATTACACGGCTATATTGACTATAAAGCTAATTTAAATGGCTCATTGGCTACAAAAGTTTCGGCTCATTACACTTCGCAAAGTTGCCCAAAATGCGGTCACACATCGAAGGCTAATCGACCCAATAAAGGGTTGCTATTTTGTTGCGAATGTTGCGGACATGAATTGCACGCTGATTTGGTGGGAAGCAGAAATATTGCATTAAGAACGTTGCTACTCCGACAAGATTGGATGAGTACGGGGAGCTTGTCAGTATCCCCTAATGTGTCGAAGGGTGAAACTAAAGCTGAAACCCTGCAAAGGTTTTCGGAGTTGCGGTGGACTTCAGATACAAGCCCCCATCATAGCGGTACTCCGCTTGATGGTGGGTAATTGACGCTATAAACAGTAATGTTATGGAAATAGAATCTATTTGTGATTGTAACCTTTTGTTTCCGACAGGGCGATCGCCGAATCCAGATGAGTTTGACAATATTTCTAAAGTCACTTACTATAATTATTGCATCTTGTCAACAAAATCTCTCCCCAATATTTCATGAGCTTGACTGAGATCGCGAAGCTTTTAGGTAAACCGTACTTCCAAGCTCCTAATTGCCTAATTTACAACCTGGATTGTTTGGAAGCATTGAAGCTGCTGCCAGATCAATTTGTAGATTTAACCGTTACCAGCGGGCCTTATAACATCGGCAAAGAGTACGAAAAATCCTTGGGTTAGATGAGTATTTAAACTGGTGCGAGCAGTGGATAGCGGAGGTTTACCGGGTAACGATCGATCGAGGAGCGTTTTGGCTGAATTTAGGTTATTTGTCAATTCGCGATCGGGCAAAAGCAATTCCGATTTCCTATCTGCTTTGGGACAAAGTGCCTTTTTATCTGATTCAATAAGTTGTCTGGAACTACGGCGCGGGAGTTGCGGGCAGCAAGTTCTTTTCATTCCCAATGAAAAGTTTCTCTGGTAGGTAAAAAATCCTGATAAGTATACATTTGATTTGGATAAAGAGCTATTCTGGATTTGTAGTGGAAACGGTAGTGTGAGCGTCTCGCTCACGCAGGCTTTCCGGGCTGTACCACGGGAAGTTTTATTTTTATTATCACCTAAAACTCAGGATAGCCGTCTAGCCTGTTGAAAAATTATCCTATCATTCCTTTGTCTTATGAGTAACAATGCCCGCGTCAAAACAATTCTGATTCTGGCAGCTAATCCCAAAAATACGGCTCCCTTGCGATTGGATCAAGAAATCCGGGAAATTGACGAAGGATTGCGACGGGCAAATAAACGGGAACAGTATAAATTAGAACAAAAATGGGCAGTGCGTTCCCGTGACTTTTACCGAGCTATCTTAGATTATCAACCGAATATTGTTCACTTTTGCGGACATGGTGCGGGAGAAGATGGAATTGTCCTAGAAGATGATACTGGAAAAATGGCGCTAGTGCAGACAAATGCCCTCGCCAGTATGTTTAAATTATTTGCCAAAAAAGGGGTAGAGTGCGTAATTCTCAATGCTTGTTATTCGGAAGTACAAGCTGATGCAATTAGCCAATACGTTAATTATGTAGTTGGCATGAATAGAGCCGTGGGAGATAAAGCAGCCGTCGCCTTTGCGGTAGCGTTTTATGATGCTATTGCTGCTGAGTATGCGGTGGAAGAAGCCTACGAGTTAGGTCGTTCTCAGATGATGAGCTTTCGGGAAAACGAAATTCCTGTTCTCAAGACAAAAAAAATACCTAATTCGGCGATTGATGATATTGCAATTAATTTTGAAGAAGTTATTCCGCCTAACCCTTACCAAGGATTAGCTGCCTTTGGAGAAGAAGATGCAGACTTCTTTTTTGGGCAAGAAAAATTTGTGGATAATTTAGTGGAAGTAACGCACAAACAACCATTAGTGCCGGTGGTTGGGCCAAGTGGAAGTGGTAAGTCTTCTGTGGTATTTGCGGGATTAATTCCCAAATTGCGAACAGAGGGAAATTGGTTAATTGAAATTTTCCGTCCGGGAAAAGAACCCTTTGAACCGTTAGCTTTTGCCTTGGTGCGGCAATTAGAACCCGAAGCCGGTGAAACTCAACAACTGCGGGAAACAATGGGGCTAGCAGGTGATTTACGAAACGGTAGAATCACTTTGCCGCAGGTGGTTGCTAGAATTTTAGAGCGCAATCCAGGTAAACGGTTGTTGTTAGTTGCCGACCAATTTGAGGAACTGTACACCCTTTGTCAGGTAAAGGAAGAACAGGAAAGGTTTGCGGATGGGTTACTAACGGCGATTGCTCAAGAAAATATTACATTAGTTTTGACGTTACGCGCTGACTTTTACGGTTATGTGCTTTCCTATCGTCCGTTTCGCGATGCTTTGCAAGAGTTTACACCACAATTACTTAGTTCCATGAAACGGGAGGAATTACAACAAGCCATTGAATTGCCGGCTCAAAAATTAGAAATACAATTAGAACCCCAATTAACTCAACGCATTCTCGATGATGTGGGGCAAGAACCGGGTAACTTGCCATTATTAGAATTTGCTTTAACTCGCTTGTGGGAAAAGCAAATCAACCGAGAGTTAACTCACCAAGCTTATGAAGAGATTGGTGGGGTGAAAAAAGCAATTGCCAATCATGCCGAACAGGTTTATCAACAATTGAGTGAAACAGAGAAAAAGCAGGCACAGCGAATATTCGTGCAATTAGTGCGTCCGGGGGAAGGAACGGAAGATACCAGGCGCGTTGCGACTCGTGCGGAAGTGGGGGAAGATAACTGGAATTTGGTCAGTTATTTAGCGGGATATCAAGCGCGTTTGGTAGTAACAGGTCGGCAAGAACAGGAAGATACAGTAGAAGTGGTGCATGAAGCGCTGATTCGAGAATGGGGCACTCTGCGCGAGTGGATGAATGCTAACCGTCAGTTTCGGACTTGGCAAGAACGGCTGAAGGTGGCATTACGAGAGTGGAAAAATAACAACCATGATGCTGAAGGGTTGTTGCGGGGTGCGCGGTTGACTGTAGCGGAAGAGTGGTTGCGTCAACGTGCAGATGAAATGACGCAGGAAGAACGAGATTTTATTCAGGTTAGCGTTAAAGAAACGGATAGAGGGAGACAGGAACGTAAACGCGGACGGCGACTGCAAATTATCGGGTTAAGTGGCTTTTCATCTGTAGCGATGATTCTGGCTGGATTTGCTATCTATCAGCTTCAACAAGCCCAACGTCAGCAAGTGGAACAACTAGCAGCAACTTCTAAAGCTTTGCTAGCGGCAAATCAGCCTGTTGAGGCACTTGTCAATGCTATTGCTGCTGTTGGTTTAGGTAAGTCAGCCTTTGTTCAATTTCCCCAATTTCTTGATAATTCTGCTCGTGACAGTTTACTAGATGCGATTTTAGTTAACCGGGAATTCAATCGCTTGCAATATAAAAGTGGGGTGACTTCGATAGCTATCAGTCCTGATGGTAAGCGCATTGCCAGTGGGAGTTTGGACCAGACAATTCGCCTGTGGGATGCCACTACAGGTCAGCCACTTGGAAAACCCCTAATGGGACATGAAGCTGGAGTGACTTCGGTAGTTTTCAGTCCTGATGGCAAGCGCATTGTTAGTGGGAGTAGTGACAAGACGATTCGCCTCTGGGATGCTACTACAGGTCAGCCACTTGGAAAACCCCTAGAGGGACACGAAGAATCGATCAGTTCAGTAGCTTTCAGTCCTGATGGTAAGGGCATTGCCAGTGGGAGTTGGGACAAGACGATCCGCCTCTGGAATGTCACTACAGGTCAACCACTTGGAAAACCTCTAGAGGGACATAAAGCTGGGGTGATTTCAGTAGCTTTCAGTCCTGATGGCAAGCGCATTGTCAGTGGTAGTTACGATAAGATGATTCGCCTCTGGAATGCCACAGGTCAGCCTATTGGACGACCCCTAACAGGACATCAGGAAGCTGTTTATTCTGTAGCTTTCAGTCCTGATGGCAAGCGCATTGTCAGTGGTAGTGACGATAAAATGATTCGCCTCTGGAATGCCACAGGTCAGCCTATTGGACAACCCCTAACAGGACATCAGGAAGCTGTTTATTCTGTAGCTTTCAGTCCTGATGGCAAGCGCATTATTAGTGGTAGCCTTGACAAGACGATCCGCCTCTGGGATGCTACAGGTCAGCCTATGGGAAAACCCCTAACAGGACATCAGGAAGCTGTCTATTCTGTAGCTTTCAGTCCTGATGGCAAGCAAGTAGTTAGTAGTAGTCTTGATAAGACGATCCGCCTCTGGGATGTCACCATGAGTCCGATCGTTTGGGAATCTAAGGAATTGGTTAATTCAGTGGCTTTCAGCCCTAATAGCAAGCGGGTTGCCAGCGGACACCAGGACGGTACGATTCGTCTGTGGGATACCAATACAGGTCAGCCACTTGGAAAACCGCTAAAAGGACATTTAGAGAATATCTATTCGGTTGCCTTTAGTCCTGATGGTAAGCGTATTGCCAGTGGTAGTGACGATAAGACCATTCGCTTGTGGGATGCCACTACAGGTCAGCCGATTGGAAAACCCCTAATGGGACATCAAAAAGCAGTTTTGTCAGTAGCTTTTAGTCCTGATGGCAAACGTGTTGTCAGTGGTAGTGAGGATAACACTATTCGCTTGTGGAATGCCACTACAGGTCAGCCCATTGGGCAATCCCTAAAGGGACATCAGGAAGCTGTCTGGTCTGTTGCCTTTAGTCCTGATGGCAAGCGTGTTGCCAGTGGTAGTGAGGATAAGACCATTCGCTTATGGGATGCCACCACAGGTCAGCCCATTGGGAAACCTCTAAAAGAACATTTAAGTGAGGTCTATTCGGTTGCCTTTAGTCGTAATGGCAAGCGTATTGCCAGCGGTGGTAGTGATAATACAATTCACTTGTGGGACATTACTAGCGGTCAGCCGAGTGGACAACCTCTAAAAGGACATCAAGATACAATTACTTCCCTAGCTTTCAGTTCAAATAGTAAATGGATTATTAGTGGAAGCCTGGATAAGACCATTCGCCTGTGGGATGCTAATACAGGTCATCCGATTGGACAACCTCTCAAAGTATACAAAGCATCGGTCAATTCGGTTGCTTTCAGTCCTGATGGTAAGTGGATTGTTAGCGGTAGTGAAAATACAATTAGTTTATGGCCAGTTTCTTGGTTGGTTTCCTGGCAACTTCCGCTTGAAATAGCCTGTAAGCAATTGCAGAAACATTTTATCTTCATTCAGCCTAAGAACTATTCGACGCAAGCCGCTAAGAAAACTTGTCAGCAGTACATTCGGGGTTTTGGTCAAAGAAAGTAGTCATCTTAAACTGCGTCCTACTGTAGGCAGTTTAGGATGGCTACTTAATCAGTGTTTTGATCAATGAGTTCCATGAGGACATCGTATGCACTTATTTTTTATATCTCGACATTTACATGTCAAGAAAGTAAGCTGGTCTTTCAGAAATGAAAGAATTTCCTCTTTTCTATCATCTGAAATAGATGGAGGAAAAGCATATTGTGGTTGTCTAATAAGTGATCTAGCAGCTATAGTACAATCAATTATCTCTAAATCTTTATAGACATCACTAAAACCTGTTTTTCTCAATATCTCATTATATTCTTCCCAGATAGTTTTCGATGACTCTGTTGCTTCTCTAACTACCTTTGATGAAACAATGGTAGTAAAATTAACCACTTTAACATCTTTCAACCCATATTTTTGAAGGACTTGGTTAAACTCTTCAAAAAGTGGCTTTAAAACAATTATAATTTCACGCGGGTTTGGTTCTTGATTCTCGGAAATATTAGTATTCTTAGACATACTCAAATTTTCCTTAAGCACTTTAAGATTAAGACTTAGCTCCCGACTCTAGGGCAGTATAACACATAACATGGCAAAAAAATAATATTTTAATATTTCATCAAAATCTCTTTTTCTATATTTAGAGTTTAGTAGGGCATTTGGTGTCAGAACCCATCCAATAGTTAGATAGGTTTTACTTCTGCTATGTTACAGCGGTTCCCGTTGTAATGCAGTACACTAAGCTGTATTACATAAAACCCCCACTTCAACGCTACATAACTATCAAACCTTACCCCCCAACAACCATGACAAACCAAACCCCCAACTTCTACGCCCTCCTCATCGGCATCAATTTCTACTTCCCCCATCGTTTACCAGAAGGTAACTACTACAAAAACTTGCGAGGATGCGTTCCAGATATTAACCACGTCGAAACTTATTTAAAAGACACCTTCAATCTCACCTCCGACCAAATCATTAAACTCACCGCTACAGCTTCCGACAATCCCAACCAACCCCAAGAAGCCCCGGAACTTTTACCCACGTATGAAAATATTGTTGCCAAATTCAAGGAACTAACAGCCAAAGCCCAACCCCAAGACCAAGTATATATTCACTACTCTGGTCACGGGGGACGGGCGAAAACTATTTTTGAAAGCCTCAAAGGTTTTGGTGCATTAGATGAAGCCTTAGTTCCTACAGATATCGGTCAACCAAATTCCCGCTATTTGCGCGATATAGAATTTGCTAAACTCCTCGAAGCAATGGTGGAAAAAGAGTTAGTTGTCACCCTCGTACTCGATAGCTGTCATTCCGGTGGTGCAACGAGAGAAATGAGCGGAGATGACCGGATTCGCGGGGAAGGGTTTATTGATACCACTCCTCGACCTACGGATAGTTTAGTCGCATCGCTTCAGGAATTAGCCCAAAATTGGCAAACTTCAACAGAAAATAGCCGCAATATTACGGTTGTTAATGGTTTGTTACCCGAACCCAAAGGTTATACCTTAATCGCTGCTTGTCGGGATCATGAATTTGCTTATGAAAAGGTTTTTGAAGGAACCGAACGCAACGGTGCTTTGACTTATTTTTTATTAAAAGCTTTGCGGGAAGAGGGAACAGAAATTTCTGTAGAGGAGCTATTTAATAAAATTTCTAGTCAAGTTAACAATGAATTTGTACGACAAACCCCAATGTTGATGGGAGAGACTGATCGCACTTTTTTTGGGGGTCAGTCTGTCTCCTTCACCTCTGGCGCATCCCCTATGCGTAGTGTACCCGTAACTCGCACTGTTCGCACTGTGCCAGTGATGCAAGTAGATATTCCCAAAAACCAAGTTAAATTGCAAATCGGTGAAGCTAGCAGTATTAAAGAAGGAGCAGAATTCGAGATTTTTAAATTCAGAACCAGGGATTTTAAGGATGAGGAAAACCGAATTGCAAGGGTTAAAGTTGTAGAAGTTGGAGCATCCGATTGTTGGGCAGAAGTAACAAAAATAGACAGTATTAGAGCCATCAATCCTAAATTATATCAAGGAATGATTGATAGAGGAATGTTTGAAATTGGTTCTCCTGCTGTTTATGTATCGCCAGGATTGAAACAAATTCGCAAAGTTCGCCTTCTCTTACCTGACACGTCACCACAATTTCCAGGTGTTAATATTGCATCAATTTCTATGGAAATAGAATGGGTGAAAACAGGAGTTGAAGGTCATGGCTGGATAGAGTTTTGTTCGGAAGATGAAAAAGATGAGAATGTAGATTATTTTGTTTCACTGAATTCAGAAGGGGAGTATTGGATTTTAGATGACAATAAAGAACCCATCAAAAATGTTCTTTTTCCGATAAAAATTGATGAACCTGAAGCCACAAAAAGGCTTATCGATCGGTTAATCCATGTTGCCAGATATGAGACTATTTTGGAGCTAGATAATGAGGATGCCTTTGCTACCACCTTAAATGGCAAACTTAAGGTTGAATTAGGTAAATCACAAAAGCGGGAATTTATACCTTTTAATACAGAAGTTCATGTTCCTGTATTGGAAGAATCCGAAAAGTTTTTCGTGCGAATTCATAATGGATCTAAGCGAATTTTAAATATTTCGGCTTTGATATTCCAGCCCGATTTAAGTATTGTCAAATTCTATCCTAAAGGTATTGGTGATGAGTCTGTAGATCCCGGACAAGACAAAGGAACTAGCATTAAACTAGAACTGCCAGAAAATTATCAGGAAGGAGTATTTATCATTAAAGTGTTTGCTACGGTGGATGCAACAAATTTTAATTTTTTGGAATTACCAGCATTAGACCAATCTCGGAAAGGGGTTGAGCATCCAGAACCTAAGAATGCCTTAGAACAATTATTGGCGGCGGTTGTGGATGAAGAAAATCCTAAGCGGAAGATTACGGTTGTGATTGATGCGAGTGAGGAATGGACGACGGAAAAGGTGGAAGTAGTGGTGAAAAAGAGTGGGGTTTGATTTAGAGAATTTTTTAAGAATGCTCCCAAAGCCTATATCCCTCTGCGGTCATTTGTGTTTATCTGCGGTTGTAAGTCAAAAACTTGTTATTCCTGGAAAAGATTAGCCTAATCCTAATCTCAATCCTTTTTCAACATAAAAAGTTACACAGGACTTACGCAACTGGCACATGGTGATGAGTCCGATCGCCCGCAGGGGAAAATGTGACCGAGACGGCGCAAGTCTTGAGGTTTGGTGTCCGGGTGGATGGCTACTTGGATGTTGCGGGCGCGGTCTTCGACCGAGATGCCGATACTGACGCCGTTGACTGCATCAATGCTTATGGTTGCAGTGGATAGCGGAGGTTTACCGGGTAACGATCGATCGAAGAAGGTTTTGGCTGAATTTAGGTTATTTGTCAATTCGCGATCGGGCAAAAGCAATTCCGAACTAAGGATGAAATTTCTAGTTTTAAGAACTCCTATACCCGCCAGCGAAGGCTTTTAACTCAATAGCATCGTGACTGCAAAACACGCGCACATCTTTACTATGCTGCACCGATAATTCGTGCAGCCGACCTTGATTGAGCAACCTAGCCTTGCGATCGACCTCCATCATCCATTGGTACGCGCGCAGACCGGGCGTGCAGCGTCGGTTAGCGGCATCCATCTCGTGTCGGTAGAAATAGGCATCACCTGCGTGCAGAAGCCAGCCATCGGGTGTATCAATGGCAATGCCAGCATGACCGCGCGTGTGCCCCACCAACGGGATTAGCAAAATCTCCGGTGGCAATCCGTCGAGGTCACGGACTGCTTCAAAACCAAACCAAGGTTCGCCACCCGCCGAATAGTATTTCCAGCGTTTGACTTCATCCCACTGCCCCGGACGATAGCGCCTTTTTGTGATGAAACCGTGCCGATCGTGTGCGGCATCGATTTCAGCCTGCATGACATGTACCGTTGCTTCCGGGAAATCCTCTAGACCACCGGCATGATCGAAATCGAGGTGGGTTAGCACAATATGGCGCACATCGCTTGGTGAAAATCCGAGCTGTTCAATTTGATGGATTGCTGTGTACTTGCGATCGAACTGGATGTTATTAAAATGGACGAAAAACGGGCTGAGCCGGGAGTAAGGGGACTTGATATCCCGCAATCCGAAGCCGGTATCAATCAGAACCAGTCCCTGATTCGTTTCAATGAGCAAACAGTGGCAGACGAGGTGAGCCGTCAGACCGCGACTAAAGCCATCGAAAAGCGCCCCTCCAATGGGACACATACAGCCACAATTGAGATGATGAATTCGCATAATTGTCCTGTACTAAATTACTTAGGCGGGAACCATTTATTCCTCAGTTCGCATCCAAGCCCGATGCTGCATAATGCCATCGATGAACGCCTGAGAAAACTCTGCTAAATCGCCACTACTGGGAGAAGTAAACACACTTTTATCGGCTGCAATTTTGCTATTATCTGCGATATTTACTTTCTTTAAATCTGCACATAAGAATAGTAAAACGGGCGGAAATTATTGGTTAGCAGAGCCCGGTTCAGTAAGTTTACTGTGCAGTTCGGCAGTGACGGTATCAGGTAAAACTTTGCTCGCGCTGGCCAGAATCTTTGTCTTGAGTGAACCTGCAATGATGTTGTCCTTACCGGCCATCAAGGCTTCAAATCCCTGTTTGGCAACCTCGGCTGGATCATCTTTCTTGTCTGCGCCCGCCTTGGTGTCGTCCATTCCCGCCCGATGGAAGAAGTTAGTATCGGTTGGGCCGGGCATGAGCGAGGTGACAGTTACACCTGTATCTTTTAACTCATTGCGGAGTCCTTCGGAAAACGAGTGGATGAAGGCTTTGGATGCTGCATAGACTGCCTCGAATGGCCCCGGCATTAGGGCGGCAATGGAGGAAGTGAATAGAATCCGTCCCTCGCCCCGATCGACCATATCCTTAACTACCCGTTTAGCCAAATGCACAGACGAGACAACGTTGAGGTTAATTAGATTTAGTTCGTCCTTTAAGTCTGTCTCGCGGGCAAAGTCGCCACCGACGCCGACACCGGCATTAATTGCGATCGCATCCACTGGCCGATTAGTCGCTTTTATCTGGTTGTAGAGCGTCTCAACACCGTCGTAGGTAGCGAGGTCTGCCTGCACTGTCTCGACTTTGGCACCGAGCCCCTCAAAGGCTTGAGCCGCTTCTTTAATGCTCGCTCCGGTGGCGGTGACTAGGAGATCGAATCCGTTTTGAGCGAACTGTTTGGCGAGTTCGTAGCCGATACCGTTAGAGGCACCCGTCACGACAGCCAAGGGCCGGGTCAACGAACTGTTTATAACCATCTAAAATCCTCTGTAACTGCTTCACACTCGTTTGTCTAGCCTTGCTTCTCTCTGTACCAGACAATTTTTGTGGACTGTGGGCTTTCAACTTTTACAATGCTAGGGAGGTAGGAGTGCGATCGCATCTTTCCCAGGACATAAGCTGTTAGGCATTTAAAGACGGTATAACCGAAAACCAACTTCATGTAATTAGTGTAAAAATGCCTGCATAGAATCAACTCAGAGAAAGAGCAAATAGAGAAATTACAGAAAGCCTTAAAAAACGCATAGAATGGGAATTTTATATCAAAAATTATGATTTTCTTACTGACTGATGCAATAAACTATAGCAATCCTAAATTATTTGCATAATTATTTAGGATTGCTATATATGTAGAAAATGCGCGTAGATATGACTAATAACTCTTTTGATAATTATTTGGGAACCGGCATTCTCTGGCGCTAAATCGGATGCGATGGGAGACGGGAGATGGAAGAGGGGAGATTGACTCGGAAGATTAATCCTGGGCTAAAAAAAATTATCTCTGGTGGAACGGGCAGGAGGCTTGCCCAGGGATAACAGTGCCTGATGTCAGTTATAACTGAATCTCAGGCACTGTTCTCAATCAGACCCAATCAACCTGGTAACAGCGACGAAAAATCTCAGATACCAGGTCGATCGCGCAGCAAGAAACCAAGTGGATGACGCCAAGAGTGTAAGATGTCAGTTATCACCAATACTTTCTGTTGCCGATTGCCCGCTCGGCACCGAAAATTGAAAATCTATGACAGCCAATTGCTGATTCTGCTGGCTTCATGTTATAGTGGTTTTCCAAGAATTAAATTCGGTTGCGTAGTTTGTTGGTGTTTATTTACAAGCGTCTCTCCGAATCTAAGTCTCTGCACCCTAATGATTCTGGAGATTTTATGTCGATTTACGTGGGTAATCTTTCATATGATGTAACACAAGAGGACCTCAACGATGTATTTGCCGAGTACGGTACTGTAAGCCGCGTCCAAGTGCCAATGGACCGGGAAACAGGCAGGATGCGGGGTTTTGCTTTTGTGGAAATGGCAAGCGAGGCAGAAGAAGCAGCCGCCATCGCAGCTTTAGACGGTGCTGAGTGGATGGGCCGTGACTTGAAAGTCAACAAAGCCAAACCTCGCGAAGACAACAAACGCTCATCGGGTGGCGGCGGCTGGGGCGACAAAGATCGCTCTTCACGCGGACGCTACTAAACTTTGACACTGAAAATTTGAGTTTTGGTAGTTGACGGCAGGTGCGAATGCTGCTTTTTTTTCGGGTTGTTCGATCGACCCATCAAATAAAACTCCCAAACCTCTCGCATCAGTTTTGCCCCCTCCTTGGAGGGGGCTTTGTTTTTGGCGAAAAATCCCGCGAGGTACGTCGGCGGTGCTGTTCCCAGTCTAGTTCGTGATTCGATACCCTCTTAGGAGCGCGAATTAAATAACTTACAATTTTAATTGTTATTGTGGGATGGGCGTCCCGCCCGTCCAAAAATGACGGGCGGGACGCCCATCCCACTTTCAA
>NZ_JAUBOX010000094.1:0-25589 GCF_036700445.1 Microcoleus sp. T3_B1 | reverse complement strand
TGGTGGCTGTGGGCTTTTTCATTCCTTTATTTTACCAGATGCCGCCACTTAAGTTTTTTTGACCTGAATCCTTACGAATGATTTTGTTGATAAGTTAAATGAATTCATCCGCAGTCATTACAAAACAGTCAGGAAAATTGAGGATAAACAGATTGGTTACTTCTTTATTAATGAAGAAATTATAACGGAAGAACACATCAAAAATAAATTGATGTTCTTTATCTGGGATAGTGTTTTTAGTAACAATCGTAAGCCTTTGACTAAACTTTTGGGAATGACTGAAAGAGAAAGAGATTTAGTTACATTTGGACAGTTTACCCAAAAAGATGTTGTTCAAAAATTTGTTAAAAAAGTAATTGATTTTGTAAATGTTTGACCTCAGTAAAATAGATATCATTAAAACCGATCAAGAACGTGGCAACAGTAGCTATTCGTTCGTCGGTCTTCAGAGAAATAAGGAAACTGATCGCTTAGAGTTTTGGCTTCCGTTAGGATTTGATGATTTTGATCATACAGATTTTAACCTAGTCAAAGGTTTCTTCTTCAAGATGTACCGAACGTTCAAAACGTATCTGCAAAGAAAACAGAATGATATGCAGAGCAAAGACATAACTATTGATAGAGACGGAATTATTGAAAATGAAAACGGATTTAGTTTTATTAATGAAAATAATGAACAGGTAGTTTTTTATGGCAAACTAAATTCGTTAGATAAAATAATTGAGGGGTATGATGAATTGCGAATTTCGTCTTTAGAAAAAAAACAAATGAGAAGCCCCGAAATTGACTACTCAAAGATTCATCGGTATATGCACCAAGCTATCTATCTTGATAAGGATGTGATTTATATTGACGAAATGAATATTGCTAAAAATATTTTAATCAAAGAAAGTCCGCCAATTTTACAACTTTTTTGTTTTATTTACACCGAAATCAAAAGAGAGTTGGAAGAATTAGAAAATATTTCCGATAGGGCTGCCGAGCTTGCCGAGGAGTTTAAAGAAAACTATTTGCAACCTAACAGTAGTTTATTTGGCGAAGATACATTTGCCGAAACCGTAGATATTTTGAGGGAAACACTAGAAGATATTGACACTAAAACAGCCTATAAAGATGATGATTATTGGCATTTTTTTGAAGCAGTAGAGGCATTTTTATACGGAGAGCGACAAGAAGATAATAAAGGTATTTACTGGGGTTTTAGCAGTTTCTATGATATATGGGAGGATATGTGCCAAACTTATGTGCTCAATACACCTGAATATAAAAAAAGAGCAATGTTTGCAGATATTGGAGGATATCTTGAACAATTCCCAAATGAATACCCCATTAATCCATTTGAATTGAAATTAAATAAGTTTACAAGAGTACGTTACTTGCGTCCTGATTTAGTATTGAAAGAGAAAGAAAACCAAATAGAGAAGTTTTATGAAGCCACTTCAATAGGTTTGCAAGAAGGCAAGCCAGCCTTTCGAGTAAGACTGGTAAAGCTTTCCCTAAAAATAAGTTATCCAGAAATCTTCGATAAATATATGAAACTTTCTCGGAGTGAACCAAATAAACCAAGTACGGTAAATATTCGACCTAGATATATGTTTAATGAAGATTTAGAATTTTTTAAAGAATTTTTAAAGCAAACTGTTGGCTCCTCTATTAAAATTATCGACTACAAGTATATGCGTATTTGGGATTATGAAAGGTACTCACAAAACTATATTGATAATAATGGTGAGAACAAAGTAAAAGATGATATACAGAAACAGTTAGTCTATGAATGGTCGGTACAGCAGAATTGGGAGGTAAAAACTGAAAGTGAGTTTTGGATACCTTATTTCTCTAATGATCCGTTAGAGTTTGAAAAGAGACATCCAGTAGATAATACTTACTTTAACAAAAGCCAGATTAAACTGGTGAAAATTAATTTCAAAACACTTCAAGATTTTTATATTAAGCAAGGATTGGTATGATTAAACATAATTCTGCGAGTAGTGTTATCAGTATTTTTAATCCAGTTGTTTCACTAAATCCGCAAGTTCGGCAAATAGTGAATGAAGAGTTTATTTATCCAATTTTAGATAATTTTTTTAAAGATAAAGGAGGAATTAATTCTTATGAAGAGTTAGATCCTGATAAGATTCAAACTGAAATTGAGTTTAAAAAAAAGGATACCATAGAAAGCTATGTAAAATCCTATGTTTACAAAGAAGTGATGAATACAATAAGTAAAAATGATGATGGTACGATAAATTTCAAGCCCAGATATGTTGTTTCTTTTGACCAAGACTTAACAAACTTTCAAGAAAAAAGGGGTATCAAATACGGAGAATTGAGACTAGGAAACGCGGCTATTTTATATTTTATTTATATTGATTTACAGGAACTCATACGATTTATCAAGAATATTCCAATTGATGTAAGATAATGTGACATAAACCCAGGAAAATATAGCGAGTGAAATAGTATCAATAGAGAGCTTAGAACTAGGAATTACAGACTTTAGGCAGAAAGGAGTTGACACAAGTAATGCTGATATCCAATGTCGAGTAATTTGTGACTAAAATTGCCGATAGCAAAAAGATTGAGGTTCAAGTTTTGGTCAATGAATGGCTGAGGAATAACATTAAACTAATTCAAAGTATTGACTAAGTGAGAAACCCGGTTCTTTTTCTCAAGTGACTTGGCTCATAATGTGCGATAATTCACCAAAATTTTAAATAACCAAAAATGGTGAATAACGGGACTAACCAAACCCCTGAGCAAAATTCGGCTAATTGTGGCAGTATTGATGAATCAGAAAGAGCTTTTGCTGCAACCGAAAGAGCCATCGCGGAATTTCTGGAAAAAGAGGGAAAAAATGTTAAAGCCTTGGTAGAAAAAACCGATGGAGGTAGAAATCCCGATGCTGAGGTAGATGGAAAATTCACTGAATTCAAAAGTCTAGATGCCGGTGCTACAAGCGCGACAGTAAAAAATCAGATCAACAACTCGATTAGACGAGGCGGACAGGCTAGGGATATAATTATAGATGCTAGGGTGTCTGGGTTGATAGAGGCTGAGGCTGAACGAGGTTTGCAGAGGGCGAAAAATATTACACGCGGAAAAATTGATAGCGTCCGAATTATTGGCGATATCTATGACATCACTTTTACTGAGTTTCAATAAAGGAGGTTTTTATGTCTCGCACACTAGATATTTTTGTAGACTTTCCACAGGACATCGAACATTTAATCAAAGAATTAGAGTTTATATTGGCTCTAAAATTAGAGCTGGTTTCTGATGGCATTGACCACTGGTATGAGTTTCGTAACTCAACAATCACTCTTACAGTAGGAAAGCATGATTTTGAAAATGATAAAGAGATCAACTTTGAAGAATACCCTTACAACCTATCAATCAGAGCGCTGAACATCTCGAATGAACTTGATAGAAAAAAGTGGCGATATGAGTTTGCTAGTTATGTTCTCCACAAGTTGAAAACTACCGAAAGGTATCGTTTAATGCTGGTGGATGACTTACAAGTGAAGTTAGAGGAGTTTGCGCCATTGGTGAAGGTTTGATCGAACATCATACAGGCAAGTTCTGAAACCGATTTGTAAAAACGAGGGAATAACTATGGTCACTGCTACCATAATATCAGACAATTTAGCTCTAGAAGAGTTCACGGTCGCTCCGCCCGATAACATGGAATTGGTAGACGGCCAACTTGTGGAGAAAAATGGCATGACACTAAAGACGGGTAAAATTCAGTTAAGCCTGGGGGAAGCTTGGAAAATTTACAAAGATTCTAGCGGACAAGGGGGAGAAGCTTATGTCGAAGTTCCTTGCCGCACTAACCGACAAATTCGCCGCCCCGATGTCGCTTATCTCACACCCGAATTAGTTGCACAATTTGGCAACCTTGCCACTTTACCCCAAAGTTTCCCTTTAGTTGCCGAAATAGTTTCACCCACCGATATCGCTGAAGATGTATTTCTCAAAGCACAGGAATATTTAGAATCTAGCTGTCAGGAAGTCTGGTTAGTTTTTCCCGAAAGTCGTTTAATATTCGTGATGACTCAAAATCAAATATTGACATTTAGATCCGGCGATACCGCCCGCACCCAACAAATCCTGATCGGTTTTAGCATTGAGGTCGATGGATTGCTAGGTTAAACTAAATTATGAAATCCGAAACTCAGTAGGTTGGGTTGAGTTTACGAAACCCAACAATTTCTGGGATTTGTTGGGCGGAGCATTTAGCGGAGGGTTCGCTGTCGCGGTTCCTGAACCCTTCGACTACGCTCAGGATAAACTCCGTCGAAGGGCTACGCAACTACTACAATATTCTTAGGTTGATGACCAAGAAATGGAGTCAAACAAAATGACAACTATCCAATCAATAACAACTGCAATAACATCTCTTTATGAACGGGATTTTTATCTTTGGTTACAGACAACAATCAACTTATTAAAAGAGGGAAAGTTTTCTGAAATAGATTTAGAGAACTTACTAGAGGAACTGGAAAGTATGGGGAAAAGCGATAAGAATGCTTTAAAAAGTAATTTAAGGGTACTTTTAATGCACTTACTTAAGTATAAATATCAGCCAGAAAAACGAACAAATAGTTGGGTGTACACCATTCGTGAACATCGTCAACGCATCCGAGATACCTTCAAAACAAGTCCGAGTTTATATCGTTTTTTTGAAGAGATTTTTAATGAATCTTATCAAGATGCTAGGGAATTAGCCGCAGATGAAACAGGTTTATCTATTCAGATATTTCCCCCAGAGTCTCCATTTACTGAAGAAGAAGTTCTTAATCCTGATTTTTTACCGCCTGACAGCGAGCAGCCTGAAAATCCTGAAAATATTGAATAATTAAATCAGATATCCTTTCCAGTGCTTCTGAAATCAAATTGCTACAATATATTTAATAAGCTGTTACGCATTTAAACGACTAACGAACCGGGTAAGGTGCGTCAGCTAGAACACTTACGCTTACAAGGGAAACGCTTATGTACGCTCCGCACCCTACAATCGTCCTTTAAATGTCGAACAGCTTACTCCCCTGTCCCCCTCGGCTCGGACTTGGTTTATAGAGCCTCCGAATTCTATTCGGTGGTATTTAATCCAGATTCGATATCCCACCCTTATCGGAGCCAACCGCCATGTCAGACGACTTTTCCTTAGACGAGCTTTTAAATAGAAGTTACTACGCCTTCAAAGACGCAGAAAACCAAGTGGGACAGTGCAATGTTTTAGTTATCGGCAAAACCGGTGTCGGCAAAAGTACCCTGATAAATTCCGTTTTTCGCCAACGCTTAGCAGAAACCGGAGTCGGCCGCCCCATAACTCAAGGCATTCGCCAATATACAAAACCGAATTGCCCAATTACAGTCTACGATACTCCCGGACTCGAACTCAACGCCGAACAAATTAAAGTTATTCAATTAAACGTTGCTAAACTGATTGAAGACCAAAGACTCCTGCACCCAAAAGAACACATTCACGTTATCTGGTACTGCATCAATCACAACGCCAATAGAATAGAATCTGTCGAGGAAAGCTGGCTAAAAGAAATGGAAGTCAAAGATGTACCAGTGATTTTAGTTTTGACTCAAACTACATCTAAAAAGCCCAGCGAGTTTTTCAATCAACTGGAACACATGAATTTGCCCGTCAGTCAAATTATCCCCGTCATGGCTGAACCGGAAGAAATTGATGAGGATTATACAGTAAAGTCTCACGGTTTAGACAAGTTGGTAGATGCAACTGTTCAACTGCTGCCGGAAGTAGCTAAAAAAGCTTTTGTTAAAGAACAAATTGCTAATATTGCCCTCAAATCCGATATGGCATTTAAGTATCTAAGTGCTTATGTTGCAGGTTCTGCAATTGTCGGCGCGACTCCTGTACCGTTTGCTGACGCGCCGATTTTGATGACGATGCAAACGGCAATGATTGCTAATATTACTGTGATTTTTGGAATGCCCTTTGATAAGGGGTTTATTTCGGCGATGCTGTCTGCTATTAGCGGCGCTGGCGGGGTTACTGCTATCGGCAGAAGTATTGTTACTAATTTGATTAAAATGATTCCTGGTGCGGGTACTGTTGTCGGCGGTGCTATCTCCGGTGCAACGGCAGCAACTCTCACCCTTGCCCTCGGTTTGGCTTACATTGAAGTGCTTAAAGCTTACATGAAAGCTCAAGTTAATGGCGAACAACTTTCTTTGCAACAGTTAACCAAGATGTTTGTGGAAATGTACAAGGAGTATGCTAGTTCTGGGCGTAAAACTTTGAAGGATGAGCAACCGAATCAACCTAAACCTCCCAATCAAATTAATATTGAGTAAATTGGGCATGGGGCATGGGGCATAGGGCTGGGGCATAGGGCATAGGTTATTTTTTTACTCCAACTGAGATATTTCACCATTCTCAATAAGCCTTTTATGAACAGGCAAGATGCCTGTTCTTCCACAAAGATATTGATTTTCTTGTGGAACAGGCATCTTGCCTGTTGCTGAAAATGGTGCAATATCTCAGTTCCAATTCCCAATTCCCAATTACCAATTACCAATTACCAATTCCCAATTACCAATTGATTGCTACAATATGAGTGAATTCTGCAAAAGAGAGTAAATGGCTATGGCAATGGCTGCCGTTTTATCAGAAAATATTTCTCTAGAAGACTTTATGGCTAATCCCCCCGACGATATGGAATGGGTGGACGGGCAAATCGCGGAGAAAAATGGCATGACAGTAAAACACAGTCTCATCCAATCTAGACTAGATCGTTATTGGGGAAATTACAAAGATTCTAGCGGACAAGGAGGCGAAGTTTATGTCGAAGTTCCTTGTCGTACTGACAGGCGAGTGCGCCGTCCTGATGTAGCTTATCTGACTCCTGAACTTGTTGCTCAATTTGGCGATGTTCCTACTTTGCCTCAAAGTCCGCCGTTAATTGCTGAAATAGTTTCTCCTACTGATAGTGCGGAAGAGATTTTTCTTAAAGCACAAGAGTATTTAGATTCGGGTTGTCTGGAAGTTTGGATAGTTTTTCCAGAAAGTCGCTGGATATTGATCGTGACTAAAACTCAAAAGTTAACCTTTAACCAGGGTTCTACCGTCAGCACTCAGTTAGTGCTGGCGGGTTTTAGTGTTGCTGTTGACGAGTTGTTGGCTTGAAGGCAAAAATTAGTTAGGTATAAGTGCTTTCTGGCAGAGTTCGCCCGTGACGATCGTTATAATTTGTGAAAAAGTCATTGACAAAATGCCACTCGCTCGCCCAGCCATTTAATAAAAAAAATTATCAATAAAAAATGCAGTTGTAAAATTGCACAAAAGCACAAACAGCGGTAAAATACTGATTGCTTTGTTTCCAAATCTAGCGTAAATTCCAATTGGGGAATTAAAACCAATAATTGAAATATGTCTAAGACTTACACTGTTGAATTGATCCACCAAGGCTCTACCTATACCGTAGAAGTACCCGAAGATAAACAAATTCTCCGCGCCGCCAACGCCGCCGGCATTGAGTTGCCGAGTTCTTGCAATGCGGGGGTTTGTACTACTTGCGCTGCTAAAATTATTGAGGGTCAAGTCGATCAAGTTGATGGCATGGGCGTTAGTCCCGAACTTCAAGCAGAAGGTTATGTGTTGCTGTGTGTTGCTTATCCCCGATCGAACTTGAAGATAGAAACCGAAAAAGAAGACATTGTGTACGATCGCCAATTCGGTAAATCCTAGGGCTAAGCTAAAATTGAGCTAAGTACCGATCACAGTAAAATCACTATGGATCGCCCGATGACTACCCATTTCATTTCCGCAGAAGTTGACCTCCACGATACCGCCGAAGAATTGCACTCGGCGATTGAAATTGAACTGCAAAAGCACGGCGAACCCCTGCGGTGGGCAGTCACAGACGTGGATGTCGATCGGCAAAAGGCTGTGGTAGAAGGCTACGTGCTCGTGGAAGCATCCCCCGCAACACCGTGAACCCCCGCCCTTTAACAGTGGTTTTGATAGTCCCCACAGGCGTTGGAGCCTCGATTGGTGGGTTTGCAGGAGATGCGCTCCCCGTGGCTAGGGCGATCGCCCAAATTTCAGACACCTTGATCACTCACCCCAACGTCCTCAACGGCGCTCAACTTTATTGGCCGATACCTAACGCTCTCTACGTTGAAGGTTACGCCCTTGACAAATTTGCTGCCGGATGCTGGGGTCTGCAACCGGTACATCAAAATCGCATCGGCTTAATCCTCGATGCCGGCATTGAACCAGACTTGCAGTTGCGGCACTTGCAAGCGGCTGATGCAGCGAGAGCTACATTGGGTTTGAATATAACTGATTGTGTTTTAACCGATCGCCCTCTGCAAGTAGAATTGCGTATTTCTGAATCAGGGGCATCCTGGGGGACGATCGGCAATCCCGACAGTTTATTGCGCGCTGCAGAAAAATTAATCACACAAGCAAGAGTAGAGGCGATCGCAGTTGTGGCCAGATTTCCCGACGATGAAGGCAGCCTCGCCCTCGAAAACTACCGCCGCGGCAAAGGAGTTGACCCCCTCGCCGGCGCGGAAGCTGTGATCAGCCACCTCGTCGTCAAAACGTTTAAAATCCCTTGCGCCCACGCCCCGGCGCTGTCTGCGCTTCCCCTCGATCCGCACCTGTCCCCGCGATCGGCTGCTGAGGAAATCGGCTATACTTTCCTACCTTGCGTGCTTGCCGGCCTGGGCAAAGCTCCCCAATTTGTCACTCCTACTGTGGGACAGGCATCTTGCCTGTCACAATTTGTCACTCCTACTGTGGGACAGGCCTCTGACCTGTCACAATTTGTCACTCCTACTGTGGGACAGGCATCTTGCCTGTCACAGGTATTGGGCGGGCAAGATGCCCAACCCCTACTCCCCACAAGAGAGAAATTCTATGCAAACAGGCGAGATTTCGAGTCTCAGGGTTTGTGGGCCGATCGAGTCGATGCAGTGGTGATACCCGCCACAGCCTGCGGCGGCAGTGCTATTCTGAGTTTGAGTGCGCGATCGTCCGTACAAATCATCGCTGTCGGCGACAACAAAACCCAGATGCAGGCGACTCCAGAAAAACTCGGAATCAAAGCTTTGCAGGTAAACTCATATTTAGAGGCGATCGGAGTTTTGGTCGCTTTGCGAGCCGGCATCAGTCCAGCTTCCTTGGGTGCAGACATCTCCTCCCTGCGTTGTTTATCTGACTAATACCAATTTAATGTGAAGTTGCACATATCTCGATCCCCCTAAATCCCCCTGATTGTTGGGGAGTAGGGGTTGACTTTGATCCGGCTCTTGTCCCCCCCTTAGTAGGGGCGGTGCGACCCCTACTCCCCGTGCCCGCCCTTGGCTAGGGGGGATCGGATTCTACGGGGCCTCATAAAAAATTGGTATAAACCCAACAAATCTCAAATCTCAAACCTCAAATCTAAAAGTGATTAAGTGGCAGAAAAACTTCCCGGAAATCCTGAAATTGAACCCTTGACGCGCACCCAAGTTTTAGTAGCAATGGGCGTGACAGCAATTATGTTGCTGGCGGTAGCTAAATTGTGGTTGCTATTTGCATCGGTATCGCTTTTGCCAGTCAAATTGATAGGAATCGATTTGCTCCAAGGATGTGCGCTCGGACTGGCAATTACAGGCGGTAGTGCGATCGTTTATCACCTCTGGCCGGGTTATCGCCGGAGTGCTGATGTTTACTTGGAAGTAGTGCTCAAACCTTTGTTTTGGCCGGATTTGATTTGGCTGGGACTGCTGCCGGGACTTAGCGAAGAATTGCTATTTCGAGGCGTGATGCTGTCTGCTTTGGGATTGAATGTTACCAGTTTAGTTTTATCGAGTTTTTGTTTCGGCATTCTGCACTTGGGAGCCCTGGATCAGTGGCCTTATGCTGTTTGGGCAACGGCTGTCGGATTGCTGTTGGGTTACAGCGTTTTAGCGACTGGGAATTTGTTAGTGCCAATTACGGCTCATATCTGCACGAATTTGATTTCTAGCTGTGTTTGGAAGTGGGAACACGATCTGGTGAAGCGTTAGCTCGATCGCACGCTCAATATCGAGACCGGGGCGGGTTTAATGAATCTCTCGCCGGATTGGAGACATGGGTGAACCCGCCCCTACGGTAATTATGTTTATTTAACGTGATACCGAGTCAATAAACGTAAATTTTGTAGGGGCGGGTTCACCCGTATCTCTGCTTAATAACCAAGGTATTTTTAAACCCGCCCCCACCCAGCGACAGGATTTTATTAGGGTCACACTTAACGGACACGAGACTTGAAAACTTTGTTAAGGTAGTTGATAACTGCTCGATCGCACAATCAATTGACCTTGACTGGGGTTACGACTGAAAATAAAAGCTCCTTCTTGAGTTTCGCCGGTTGACAAAAAATCTATTTGTTGATCGCCGGATTCTACAACTTCGCCATTTACGCGCAATTCGGCAATAATTTGCACTGATTCGGCTGTTTCACCGCCCGTGTTTGTCACTGTAAAAGGTACGTAAAATTGCCCTTGATTTTCGCGAATTGGTGTGTTCCGAGTGACCGAAATAATCGGAGGTTCCTGCTTTTTAGTCACCCAGTTGTAGATTACGAGTCCGGTGAGGGTAAAAAGGATCAAGCAGGCGATCGCAAATGTCGCCCATTCAGCAAAAGTTCTTTTTTGCGGCTGTTCTTTGTTATTACTTTCACTCATACCGCCAACCTCCCCGCCGCGCCGCCAACAGCCGCCGGCAATCCTAATACTAACGTATAGTTCAACCAAATCGACCACGGGTCGTCAAAACTGAGTTTGTGGAAGAAAAACATCATAAATGCAGAAGCCGCCAGCGACACTAAATAGGCCATGACAGTTTCGCTGAGGGGACGCTGAAAAATCCCTTGCTGCTGCTGCCGTTTTGCTTGATAAGTAAAGCCTGCTACAAATACAATACCGTAGGAAATTAGCAGGGAAGCGGCGATAATTGCTAATTGCCAAGGCGGCGAAATACCTGCCGCTAGCATGGGAATTTCGTCAGTTGGGGCGATGTTGAAAGCAATGATCATCGCGCCGATTAAAGTAGCGCCGATATCTGCTACAGTTGGATTGATGCTAGGTTCCTTTTCGCTGTCTGAGCTTTGATAGCGATCGCCGCTCAAGAAACCGCTTGCCAGGGCAACTCCCAAGGCAAAGGGCAGGCCTTCAAAGATGATTTTCCCCAAAGTTTCTTGCAGCGGAGTTTCCGGCGTAATTTCCCTGAGCAAAAATAGGACAAAAGCCGCGCAGACAATGCCAATGGCGATCGCTTCTACGGTATCGATTGCAGCATCTAGCCAGCGGATGTCTTGAGTTTTGCGAAAACCTTCAGTGCGAGTCAGCAAGAAAACGATGACAAAAGTAGTTGCGATCGCGATCGACATTTCCGCTGGTGTAGTATGCGAACCGATCCACCAAACCTCCATCGTATAAAGCAGCGGAATTCCGAATAAAAAGCCACCCGATGCACCTCGAATGATGTCGTTTAGCTCATTTGACCACTGATTTTTACGCTGTTTTTTTCTCTGGTTCATTTTTCAGTTAAAAGGTCCATTAAAAATTATACAAAATTTCCCGTGCTTATAAATCCCGTTGCCAAATCTTGATAGTTTTGTTATCACTTCCACTAACCAGAGTCTGCCCATCCGGGCTAAAAGCCACAGAGTAAACTCCCCATGAATGCCCCAAGAGACTGCAAATTTTATCTCTGGTATCGAGATTCCAAAGTTCGATAATACCAGGTTCCGTACTATCCTCTTCGCTGCCAGAATCCCACCCGCCACTTGCTAAAATTTTCCCATCAGGGCTAAAAGCTAAGCAGAAGTCCCCCATTGAATTTTCCGCAAGAGTATAGATTTCTATTCCCGTGTAGAGATTCCACAGCTTAATAGTTCCCACACAGTGCAAAGTCGCAAAAGTTTCTCCATCGGGGCTAACAGCGATCGCATAAACAGAGTCCATACCCTCCTGCCAATTCTTTGTCCAGATTTCATCTCCAGTGGTTAAATTAAAAGCTACTGCACTTAGAGAAACATAATCATCTGCACTGCTACTAAGTAGAATCTTTCCGTCAGGGCTGAATAAAATAGCCAAACTATAAAATACTTCTACTGGCCACTTTAAAGTCCGAATTTCTTCTCCATTTCTAAGGTTCCAAAGTTTGATAGTTGTGTCTTCACTGGCACTTGCCAGAGTCTTCCCGTCGGGGCTGATAACTACAGAAGTAATTATGTCTGAATGTCCGGTGATGGTGTAAATTTCCTCTTTAGTGCTGAGATTCCAAAGCTTGATAGTTTTGTCCTTACTGCCACTAGCAAGAGTTTGTCCATCAGGGGCGAGGGCAATGGATCTAACCCCTTGTGAATGTCCTGATAAAGTGTGAAGTTCTTGCCCTGTGTTGAGGTTCCACAGCTTAATTGTGCTATCAGAACTTCCGCTAACTATAGTCTGTCCGTCTGGGGTGATGACAACAGAACTTACCGCGCTTGAATGCCCGTGAAGGGTGTGTACGCATTGCCAGTTCGGAGTTGGAAACATTTGATATTACTCCTCGTACTCATCCATTAGCAACATTTTTACTTATTGTTTTCAAGACCATTAAAGTGCAAGCTGAATTTCGGAAGATTCTCCCAAAGCTTCGTTGACAACAATCAGTTTTCCTTGACTATCTGCCCCTAATTGTTGATTGGCATTGAGTAATTCAATTCCATAAATAGTACCGTCGGGGGCAATATCCACATTCATTTGATCGCTAACTTGGATAGTTTTTACCTGTGTGGTTTTTTCTTTCAGGTATATATAAGCTACGTTGTATCTTGGATCGTAAGTCAGTTTCACGGGAACCTCCTGCTCAAAAGAATTTGACAATTACAGTGATAATTATCCAGTCTTCGCCTTCTGGGGCTGCGATCGCCTCCACTTTCTTCATAGCATAAATTTTTCCCTGCCACTCAGCATTGAAGGAAAAGTTGCGCCTAAATCCGGTTCTGCCAAATTGAGCCGGAAAAGTTGTGCCACTTTCAACAGTAGCAATTACTTCTGCCTCAGTTGCACCTCGCTCAATCAATCGTGCTTGAGCATGGGGATGTAATCTAACGCTCACGTTGCTATTACCTCCTTTTTGCCTCTTTATTTTTGCACTAACTTAATTCACCACAGCCGCGCATAAGCATCAAAATAAAGGCATGAGTGTCCAACAACAACCTCATTCCATATACTCCTTAAACTCTTCTAGCGGTTCGTCAAAATCATCGGACATCCAAACCATTCCTTTAGCACTTCCTGCTTGCCGATTGGGTTTAGCTTGTTTGGGAATTCCTACCAATTTTACAACAGGCTGGTTATCTTGAGTAATCGCAATTTCTTCCCCTCTCATCGCCGCTTCGATTAATTCCAAAAGCTTTTCTTTTGCCTCAAGAATGTCTACTTGATACATAATTCGGGCCTCCGCATACAGTTGGAAATTTGAGATTTGAGATTTGCCGTGACTAATGAAGCTTGCGATCCTGTATTTTCATCCAATGAAAGACCAGATTTGTTTGACTCTATCTCGCACTTGCACCAAATCATCAGGGGTTAATATTCCCAGTCTCCTTTCCACTAAACTTTTTTGTAATGTGTTTAGTTTATGTAAGCGAACCGCTGAAGGTCGCTTTAATCCTGCTTGCTGCCATTCCTGAATTTCGACATCAAAGGTTGTACGAGGGATTTGACTGGTTATCTTGGCAACAATCATATCTTCATCTCCTGTGTCCAACAGTACCAAACCAGGACGGTGTTTAGTTTCGGCTGTACCCGCAAACAAGAATGCGACTATAACTAATTCTCCAAACTGATAATTAGTCATTGCTCAATCCTCAGCGTAAATTGCATCTTCTTCGCTGCAATCAGCAAAGAATTGTTCGGCGGCAAGACGCTGCCAATCTGTTTTTTCCTCTACTTCATCTGCTTCTGAGTTTGTTTGTTCATTCACCAGAATTATCACTCTTACATCTTGGTTGACTGCCAAGTATTTTAAAATGTCATCGGTCAAGTTAATTTTTCCTTCCGATGTAACTTTTGCGGGAAATTCGTAGGCTTTCATCATGTTAATTTTAGATTTGTGTTTACCCAGTTATTGCTACTTTAACATAATCTCAATTAGACAAATCTTCCTCCAAATCAACAGACTGTAATTCCATATCACCAGACTGCAACTGAGCGGGAGTAGCCGGAATCGCCGCAATAATTGCATCGATTACTTTCGCCACGGGAATAATCTCCATTCCCAAATCTGGCACGGGTTGATTCTTAGGAATAATGGCCCTTTTGAAACCCAATTTCGCCGCCTCCCTCAGCCGCAACTCTAATTGGGAAACCGGCCGCACCTGTCCCCCTAAACCAACTTCCCCAAGCAAAACAGTGCGCGCATCAACCACCCGATCGCGAAAACTGGCCACAACGGCGATCGCAACTGCCAAATCCGCGGCCGGTTCGTCCACCTTCAACCCGCCCACCGTCGCCAAAATCACATCTAATTTAGATAAAGGAATCCCCACCCTTTTCTCCAAAACAGCTAAAATTTGCTGCAATCTAGCATTGTCCACACCAGTAGTAGTGCGGCGCGGCGAACCGAAACTTGCAGGGCTAACTAACGCCTGAATTTCCACTAAAATCGGTCGAGTTCCTTCGCAAGTAACCGTCGTCGAAGTACCGGGAGAAAATTCATCTCTATTCCCTAAAAACAACTCCGACGGGTTATCTACTTCTCGCAAACCGTTGGCTACCATTTCAAAAACACCGATTTCGTGAGTCGCGCCAAAACGGTTTTTCATCGATCGCAAAAGTCGATGAGAAGCAAAGCGATCGCCCTCAAAATACAGTACAGTATCTACCAAATGTTCCAAAACCCTCGGCCCCGCCAAAGCTCCATCTTTCGTAACGTGACCGACAATAAATAAAGTAATATTTTCTCTTTTCGCAACCTGCATCAAAGCAGATGTACATTCCCGCACCTGAGCCACCGAACCCGGAGCCGATGTTAAACTAGCAAAATAAATAGTTTGGATGCTGTCAATCACCGCCACATTCGGTTTCAGCGCTTCCAACTCCCGCAAAACAACTTCTAAATCCGTCTCTGGAAGCAAGTAGAAATTCTCCGCTGAATTGTCCTCGGAATCCCTTTTAGCTTCCCCGTTACTGCCAGATTTATGCCCGCCGTTGCTTGACAAATCAACCGGATTAGCCACGCCCAAACGCTGCGATCGCAACTTCACCTGCTGGCCGGACTCCTCCGCACTGACATACAGTATCCGATCCTTGCGGGCCAACATATTCGCCACCTGCAACAGCAGCGTCGATTTCCCGATTCCCGGTTCCCCCCCAATCAACACCAGCGATCCCGGAACAATCCCGCCTCCCAAAACTCGATCGAGCTCCCCGTAACCAGAAGGCCAGCGAGACTGAGTTTGGTCGGAAATCTGCGATAATCTGAAAGATACCCTGGGTTGACCCTTCGACTTATCAGGGGGCGAACCGCCCACTGTCTTAGTTGTCACCCCAGTTAAACCCACTCGCGACACAGCAGCAGTAGGTTGTTCTAACTGCTCGTCAAAAGAATCCCACTTCTGACAGCTAGGACATCTGCCAAAATATTGTGGTGAATCATAGCCGCATTCCCGACAAATATATTGTATTCGAGGCTTAGGCATTGTTTTATGATAAATAGTCACCCTAACATTTAGAAAAGTCTGAGTTAAAGCAATTATCAAGCTTTCAGACCGATCGCCGCCCATGATTCAATTTGTGTCTTCTATGATAGGGTACAAAAAATTAACATTATCTGAAATGTAACTTAAGGAGTGCTCGGTAACTTGGAAAACCATAAAGAAAAAATTCTGGTAGTCGATGACGAAGCCAGTATCCGTCGCATTCTGGAGACTCGCCTTTCCATGATTGGCTACGATGTCGTCACCGCTGCTGACGGCGAAGAAGCTCTCGAAACATTTCGCAACACCGAACCCGACTTAGTGGTTTTGGACGTGATGATGCCGAAGCTAGACGGTTACGGCGTCTGTCAGGAGTTGCGTAAAGAGTCAGACGTGCCTATCATCATGCTAACTGCTTTGGGAGACGTAGCCGATCGCATCACCGGTTTAGAATTGGGCGCCGACGATTACGTCGTCAAACCTTTCTCTCCCAAAGAACTCGAAGCCCGCATCCGTTCGGTACTGCGGAGGGTTGACAAAAACGGCGCATCGGGCATTCCCAGCTCTGGAGTCATCCACGTCACCAATATCAGGATTGACACCAACAAGCGCCAAGTTTACAAAGGCGACGAACGAATTCGCCTCACGGGCATGGAATTCAGCCTGTTAGAACTGCTTGTCAGCCGTTCTGGAGAGCCTTTTTCGCGATCGGAAATTTTGCAGGAAGTCTGGGGATACACGCCAGAACGCCACGTAGACACCCGCGTAGTGGACGTTCACATCTCGCGGCTGAGGGCAAAGTTGGAAGACGACCCCAGCAATCCCGAATTAATTCTCACCGCCCGCGGCACCGGCTATCTCTTCCAGCGAATTGTCGAAATAGGAGAAGTAGGATAAAGTCAGTTGGCAGTTGGCAGTTGGCAGTTGGCAGTTGGCATTAGTTAAATTACCAACTACCAATTACCAATGACTAATGACTAATGACTAATGACTAATGACTAATGACTAATGACTAAATCTGATCCCAATAAAGTTTTGCGCCAATTGCCCTTAGTTGCAGGAGGGTTAGCAGGTACGCTGCTAATGGTAAACCGGTTGCTGACAGAGCAAATTACAGATTCTCAAGCTCGATCGGACGCTTTGGGAGTAATTATCAGCGCTTTGCTGATTTTAACAGGTTTGCTGTGGCAGCAGGTGCAAGCGCGATCGCCCGATTCCGTAAAACTTATCGGCGAAGAAGGTTTTGAATTTGCGCCGGATTTGCCGGAGGCTGTGAAAATAGAATTAGCTTGGGCGTCGCGTTTGCTGTTGACAAATACCGCCACAAGGTCGATCGTAATTGTGTATCAGGGAAAAGTTCTATTGCGGCGCGGTATTTTAGGCATCAATCCCGAAGTCAAACCAGGGCCGATATTGCAGCGAGTGCTCGACAAAAATAAACCAGTTTATTTAGTAAATCTTAATATTTACCCCGGCAAAATTGAATTTGACTATTTGCCAGAAAATACTCAAGGAGTCATCTGTCAGCCGATCGGCATCCAAGGCGTTTTAATCTTAGGTGCTAACGCGCCCCGCAGCTACACAAAACAAGATGAAAACTGGGTTGAAGGCATTGCCGACAAACTAGAAAATACCATCAATCGATTTTAGATTTTAGATTTTAGATTTTAGATTGTGGATTGTGGATTGTGGATTGTGGATTTTAAATTGTGGATTTTAAATTGTGGATTTTAGATTAGGGATTGTGGATTAGGGATTGTGGATTAGGGATTGTGGATTGCACAATGCCAGCCCGCGTCTTGGTGCGATCGTCTTCGAGGGCTGCGCTAACGACGGATTTGCCTCATTCTCGGTGTTGGCTATCGGCAATAAACAAGATTTATTACCGATATCTTTTGAAAAGAAGAAGATCCAGCGCTGCCCCCAACGAAATTTCCAGGGTTTGAGGGTCTTCTTAACCACCAAGACGCGGGCTGCGTGTACAGGGCGCATCTTAGTCCTCAACAAGACTCTCCGGGTGCGCTAGGCGCACCTTAGTAGCTCAAAACTCGCAACTCAAAACTCAAAACTACTAGCGAGCCCAGTCAGTACCGCGCCACAGCGTAAAAAACAAAACACTAGAAATCAGCGCGCCCAGCAGCCACTTAACAGCATTTTTAAATAACCCCAAGCGCTGACTTTGCTGAACCGCAGCACTTTGCGTCTGTAACCGTTCCTTAGCCGGAGTAATTCTCGAAAGAATTTGCTCTTTCAATTGCTGTGGGTTTTGCGTATCCGCTTGTACCCCCAAACGAGTAAGTTCCCCCGCCAAATTCCTTAAATCTTCAGGACTACCCTTATTCAGCCGTTCTTCCACCTGCTGCAACTGAGCTAATTGTTGATTTGCTTGAGTAGTAATTTGCTGGTTGTTTTGGTTGTTGACGTAGATAGTGCCAAAAATTCCCAAAGGTAGCATCAACAGAAAAACCAGGGCTAGCAGCAGACAAACCCAAGACAAAACCTTCAAAAAAAGGTCTTCCAAACCTCGGCGATCGTACCCTTCGCCAAAAAATATCAGCGCCATTGCCAGTAAAGGAACTGGCACCCGTTCCACTACAGCCCCAATGGTTTGCAATTCCCAGAGGCGATTGCCAAAATTGGCTGGTATAAGAGTTGCGATCGTATCTAATACAGACAAAATTAATAGACCGTAGCCAATCCAACGCAGTCTGTAGATAGAAAAACCTTGTTCGCCTTGTAAGTCATTCATAAAATAATCAGAGTTGTTGTTAAGAAAAATCTCTCTTGACCCCGCTCAAGAACGGATACAATCCCCCGACAACAGTCGTGGAGAGTCTAAAATTTTAGACTCTTGTTCAAGCTTCCAGATTCACCTGTGCAGTAAATCTAAAAGCTAAAAGCTAAAAGCTAAAATCGACTGAATCGAGTCAAGGTTCGGGGAATCGCGGCTGCCACCACTCATACCAAGAAACCCAAGCATTCTCTAGAATTTTTTGGGCATCTTCTGGAGTTGTTTTATCCAAAGGCACAGACATCTGAGTCCACAAACAGCGCCGGTCTTGAATATTTCCCCTACCCAACAACCAAAACAGAATACGGTTTGGCTGCCAATCGCGAGTATTTCGATTATATCTAAACTGTTGGGAAGTTACTGTAGCACTGCCACGAGGATTGATACACGAACTCAAATACAGTCGATTTTGCTGTTGCAAAATTGCGTGAAACCCCGCGCCTTGAGTGTTTACTAATGCTAGTTTACCAGGAGACGACTTGAGAATAGTATGTCCCTTCATCATACCTTCCACATCTCCAATGGTGTTTACCGCATACCGCATCTCTATTTCTAGATACCTGCTATTTTTTTGATATTCATATTTCCTGGCAGCTTTGAATCCTGAATTGTCCCTAATTTCCAGAGGCACGCTCTTGTTTAGTTTCCAATCGGCTAAAGGCACCGACTCGGGAAACTCAAACGGGGTTGCCACATTCTTGCCGTCCGATGGATAGAAAACCAATTTTCCGGCAACCAACAAAACGCCTCCCAAAGTAACAGCCAACAGGGAAAGCCTAAGTGGTTTCCAAGAGGTAATAGCCATTAGCAATTCTGTCCTTCCTTATTTGGGGGTTGGTCTTTCAAAATTGCAAACCAGCAGAATAACCCGAAAATAAATACAGCAATCATCGAAAATATTACCGAACCATTTCCTTCGTGCCAGTATTTAAATGCTGCGGGTTGAGATAGCGATACCAGCACTGCCAGGAGACCAACGCGGGCGGCATTCACTACAAATGCAGTAATTATTGCCACGAATGGCAATACCATTTTCTGACCCGTAGTGGTAGGAAACATCAGTAAGAAAACCAGAGCTAGTCCTAACAATTGTAGCATCCCATTCACCCCGGAACAGCCGTGATTCACTTCCACGCTTCCCTTTTCCAGGATTAGAAAAACCCCTTTTTGCACCACTTCAAATCCTACATAGTGCAGGAGGAAAGCTGAAAATTTAGCGGTTAATAGGGGGACATCAACGAATACTCCGATCAATCCGGGAGGAATAGCTGTATAGCCAAGAATTAGAAGTTCCTGCCAATATTGTTTCAGTCCTTTTGTGCCGGAAGCCAGCAATGCGAGACTAATTGCAGACAAAAAAGGCGTTGCTCTGATAAAAAAGTCGTATCCAGATATCGACGAACTTTTGAGCAATATTAAAGCAATTAACGATGTCCCAAATAAGGTGGCGAAAATGCCACTTTCAAAAGTTAAGGATTCGTGCCTTTCCCAAATGAGAAATGCTACGACTCCCCAAAACAGTAACATTGTACCGAACAGGTCAGTGTCGTTTGTTCTGGAAGTCAGAGTTAGGTGTATGGCAATCAAACCGGAGGCGATGCCTAACAGCCAGTATTTAGGTTCTTGGATGTGCTTGAGCGAGTTTATTTCGGTCATTGCTGCTTTTTGTTTTGACTAAAAGCTTCTAAAATGCTTAATCCTGTAACTCTATTAAAATTATCAGCTACAAACACTTAAATTTATGCGTTTGGGATGATTTTTCACTAAATCTTCACAAAGATTGACAAGAGTAAATATGTGTGATAAGTACCTTCACCCAATTAATTCTGAAGTTAGGAGCAAAGACCAAAGAAAACAGGTTTTTTAACTCTGATCGATCGCACTTAACGAAAGATTTTCCTTTCTCTAACCCGGTTTCTGCGCCGGGAGTTTAAATGTAAAGCTTGAAGGCAAGACAGAAACCTTTCTGGACGCACTCTTGAGCGGGAAAACCAGTTTTTTACGGGTTCTGGTTTGTGGTAGCCCGTGCGTCCAGGAGTAGATTAGTTAGAATAGACTTTCCGGTAGTAAGTTTGATATTCCTCCGAAAGCAGGGGTTCCCACCACTCCCGATGGGCTAAGTACCATTCTACAGTCTGTCGCAAACCTTCTTCAACTGTTACTGAGGGAGTCCAACCTAACTCTGTTTGAATTTTGGTGGCATCAATAGCATAACGCCGATCGTGCCCGGCTCTGTCTTTGACAAATGCGATCAATTGTTCGCAAGGACGGGCGGGTAAATCAGAAGCTAATTCGTCCATTAGCTGACACAGCATTTTTACTAAATCGAGATTTTTTACCTCGTTGTTGCCGCCAACATTGTAGGTTTCCCCAGGCTGACCACGGTGAATAACGGCATCTAAAGCGCGGCAGTGGTCGAGAACGTAGAGCCAATCTCGCACGTTTTGACCGTCGCCGTATACTGGCAGCGGTTTGCCCAATAACATATTGATGCACATTAATGGAATGAGCTTTTCTGGGAAGTGATAGGGGCCGTAATTGTTGGAACAGTTGGTGATAATTGTCGGGACGCCGTAGGTGTGGAAATAGGCGCGGGCGAGGTGGTCGCTGCCAGCTTTGGAGGCTGAGTAGGGACTGTTGGGCGAGTAGGCCGTTGTTTCTGTGAAGGCTGGGTCATCGGGGCCGAGACTGCCGTAAACTTCGTCGGTAGAAACGTGGAGGAAGCGCATTTGTGCTTTGAGAGATGCCTCATCAATTGCTTCAAAATGCTTGCGGAAGGCTTCTAACAGTGTGAAGGTTCCGACAACGTTTGTTTGAACAAAGGCTGCGGGCCCGATAATTGACCTGTCAACGTGGGATTCTGCGGCAAAGTGCGCGACTGTGGTGATGTTTTCTTCTTTGAGCAAGGTATCGACTAAGGTACGATCGCAAATATCCCCCTGTACAAACCGAAAATTTTCGCCTCCTTCCAAAGTTGCCAGGGTTTGTCGGTTTCCGGCGTAGGTTAAAGCATCGAGTACGACTACTCGATCGCCCGGATAGCTGCTGCACCAGTGATGCACAAAATTCGAGCCGATAAATCCAGCCCCGCCCGTCACCAACAATCGGCGCGCGGAGCGCTCAATGCCTTGATTCGCGTTGTCTGTCATAAAAATAAGAGTTATTCCAATAACTAAGCCTTTACAAAAGTAGCCTTAAAAGTAGTTTGTCACCAAGTGTTTGCCGCTCTGTAATTAAAATTTCTACTGTCTCACCTCAGATTTTCTAATGTGGGCGCGATCGAACTCTTGGATCACCTGACTGGAAACTCTACCCCTATCTTAGTCCAAACGCTTACATATTAAGCATTGCAGATTTTTAAGCGGGCAATTTTAAATTTGAATTGCGTGAGGCTATAGCTGACTTTTGCGATCGATCCGCGATATGGGCGGCGCGCAGAGTTGATAGATTTGTAAAGAGCTGTTACCATTAATTTTTTAATTATCCTTTACAATCTCCCAAGCATCATGAAGAAGTTTCAAGTGTTAGCTGGCATTGCTTCCGTCGTCGCGATCGCAAGCAGCATCGCCATAGGTGACGCCGCATCTGCTTTCCCCTGTTCCTACAGCAAATCTGGCGCGTCTAAATCTGGTTCTGCGACAACCCTCCTAGGTTCCGGCGGCTCGGAGCGCATTAATCCGTGGAAATCCTACAAAACAGCAGCTCTCGGTTTCCTAGGTTTGGCTGGAGTTTTGGGTGGCGGTGCGGCCTACATGAGCTACCGTGCCGGCAAGCGCGCTTCTGCTGCTTGCGCTGCGATGACCGATAATTTTGAAGTTTTTGAAGAGCCGATCGCTCCGATCGCAGATGCAGGTGTTTCTGGACACATGGAAGTTCCTGCCTTGCTCGATTTGGCGGCGGCGGGTGCTGTAGCTGAGTCAGCAAATGCGGTTGCAGTCGTTCGCGAACACCCAGAAGCTCCAGGCGGCGAGCTGGATTTGCCGGTTTCGCCAGTTGCTGAGTTGAGTTCTGAAATTGCGATCGAACAAGTCCAAAGCGCGAGCCTCAAATAGTTATCTCAAACCAAAGTATTCGCTTAGCGCACCTCCAATCTTGCAAGATTGGAGGTTTTTTGATTTGAAATTATCTACCATACAATTTCTGGTCATTGCGATCGCGAAGCACTGCAAACAATAGACAGATGAATCGAGCGCACACAATATCATATTCCGGCTAAGCAAACGAGCGCTGAATTAATATCAATTAAAAAAACTCTTGCTACCATCATCAATCTCATACCAATTATTAAAAGTCGCCGCTCTCCGTCAGGACAAGGCTGTGCGGTTTTCCTACTGTATTTGAACTGTATTTGATCCGATTGAAAACTGCTATAAAATTAGATGAGTCAAAGCGAGACAGTAGGCGGCCGAGGCGATCGCTAAAAATACTCTTCAGATCAATCTGAGGGTAGACGGCAAGAGTTCAAATCCCCTGCTATGGTTGGAAATATAGCCCTACAGATTACAACTCTAGGTTATTATGAATGCTTGGCGCGATCGATTCAATCAATTTACAGGTCAAACTAGATTGGCAGTTTGCCGCGTGTTCGTTCACCTAACAGGCGAAGATGTTGCACCGCTGTTAGGAGTTCTCAACCGCACCGCCAGACAAGCAATTGATGCCGATGGCGACATAGCAGTTTTAGGAGAAGGTATGGTAGAAATTTGCAATCACCTGTTGCAGTACGACAACTACTGGCAATCAGCCGCCAATGAAGGCGATGTTTTTTGGAATGAAGGCGAAGCGGGCGATTATGTGGATGAACTTTTCATTGATTCAGCCGATCGCTATCTCAGCGAGCCTCAATACAGTACATCTGTTTACGATAAAAATTCCCCCTTGTCTTTGCCCGTAACTAGAAATGTGGTGGTGATGCTCACAGTTGCTTATGAAGGCGAAGTTCCTGCCCTAGAAACTGACCTTGCTGACATCAGCGCGCTGAAAGTCGGTTTAAAAGCACTGATTAATTTACATTACCAAGAAAGGCTCCGAGCTGTGCAAGTTCACTTTTCTCCCGCACAGTTGGGAGACGAACTTACCAACGACCAAGTGTTGGTCAATTTCCCAGAACTTATTCCCCTTTAAGGAAGGAGTAATTAGTTATTAGTTATTAGTTATTAGTTATTTGCGGTGCCCAGAGCGGAGTCGAAGGGTTATTTGCTACCAATGCGCGATGCCCGATGCCCGATGCCCAATTCCCAATTCCCAATTCCCAATTACTATTTATGATGCTGCGAAAACTGACAATTTATTTAATGGCTTTAACTTTTTTATGGACCGCAACAGGCTGCGGTTCACCTCGCACACAAACTTCTACAAATCCTGCGGGAAATCCGAATATTAACACAGTGCGTCCTGCACCAAATAATAACTTGAGTCAAGGTCAATATCCTGTACAGCAAGCTACTTACGACGATGCTGATGGCGAATACAGTTTGATGTTGCTGAATACTCCCCCCGGCAGTCCCCCAGTTTACCGCACTAGGGATTTGCAAATGGCTCGCTTAACAAATGAAGAAATATCGGCAGGCAAGAAAAGTTATCTAAATGTGGATAACAATCAAGCGGTTTTGCATTTGACAGAAGATTTTAAAATTGAGTACGTTCACAACGTTACCGAAACAGTTCCTAATCCTCAAACAGGTCAGCCACAAACCGTAGTAGTGCGGCAGCAATCTGGCTTCTGGGCACCGTTTGCTGGGGCTATAGCCGGTCAGGCGATCGGCAGTTTGTTATTTAGACCGCAATATTATATGCCGCCAGTCTATCAGCCGGGAATTATGACAGGATATGGCGGGTATGGAAATACTTACAACCAAGCTGTTCAGCAGTATCAAACTCGGTATCGAACTCCGCCTCCGGTTGTGAGAAACCGTCAAGTTTTAAGGACGACAGGCCGCTTGCGATCGCCCACATACAACCAGCCAGTAAGACCCTCAGTACGTCCAAATGGCAATCGATCGACCGGTTCGGGTTACGGTGGCAGCACTTTGAGGCGATCGCGGCAGCCGCGTCAAAATCAAAACAAGCGGCAGCCAAGTTTTGGTAGTGGGAGGAATTCTCGTCAACCGAGTCGGAGTCGCTCTTTTGGCGGCAGAAGGCGTTAAGAATATCATGTTTCAAACTCAGGCAAAATGTATCCTGGCCTTAAATCATTGCGAATTCGAGAATTCCACTCTGGATTTATCGTCAGCAATTTAGGCCAAGGCTGTAAATCATTTGCCCTCAATTCCTGATGATAAAATCGGACGATCTATTTGAAGAATTTCAACCGCAAAGGATGCAAAGTAAGAGATATCGCTATTATTTATGAGATGTGCCTGTACGTTTCAACTGCCACTCATGCGCCCTTCTTCTTGCAGCCTCTATACCACTTTTAGATAGAAGTTCACCACGCCAGGGTTTCAGTGCTTCTGGATTTACCACAACCCACCTTTCATCAGCCCCATACCCCTCTTTTTTTATAGCTTTCTTCGCATTGAGCGATCCAATATGACCATTTACGGACGGTTCACCGCGCTTTTGCAGCGCTAACCCTCGCTTAATTTGATCGGGTTTAATTTTTGGCCAAATCTCTAAACATCGCTTAAGCATCAAATCCGTAGTGTAGTGCAGCCAAGGAGATTTACCAGAAGCCAAACCACAATCAAATTCATAATAATATTGAATACCCAGTTCAAACTTCTTGACAGAGCTTCCAAAACGAGCAAAACAAGACTCTATCAACTTATCTAAGATAGAAAATTCATACCGATCGATAGTTTGGTCAAATCTCTGCCATTCATTATTTTTAATGTAAAGGCAGCGAAAAATATATAGTGTCTCAATAATTTTTGCAGTAGGTTGTTCCTCCCTTAAACGTTCTGAAATTTCTAATTGAGACCTATATATATTAGGCATCTTGTCAGAGGTTTCCTTGTTTAGATTATCGTACCAATAACCTTCACGGAATCTATAGTAAATCCATTCGAGTTTAATCTTGGCGTTGCTGAATCAAGGTATGAATACCCCAGGAATGGGAATATCGTCAAACTTCAAGTAATGTATTAATAACTTAA
>NZ_JAUBOX010000093.1:0-26135 GCF_036700445.1 Microcoleus sp. T3_B1 | reverse complement strand
ATTAATAATTAAATGGGGTCGCAAAATCAAAAATAAGGGTAATGATTGTATCACAGTTTAAATGTGCAACAGCTTACCAACATCTCCCCTTACAAATTTAATTATCTGCAAAAGGCTGCCCGTCTAGCTGTTCAGCTTCCTCTCTCTTTGTTGCTGTAATTTGGGTATTGTGAGCCATTGTCTTGGAAAATTCATACATTTCACTGGCTTTTGCTTCCGCGGCTTTCACAATTTCCAGGATTTCCAGGAGTTGGCTTTCATCTGGTAATTGTTTCATGGCAATGCTTCTAATCTCTCAACTACTTTGTCTATCATAATTTTCGATTCAGGAGCCATATGTAGCAAGGCTGCTAAATAATCTCCTGCTTTTTGAACATCTTCATCGGGCACACCAGCCATCAATACATTGCCCACAATGTGCTCTGCTTGTAAGCGAACACCTGATACGCAGAATTGAAAATTACTGATCGAAGAAAAGTATTGCATCAGTATTTCATTCTGGGGAAAAAGAGACATTGCTCTTCTAAGTGCAAAAAGTCCCTGCGTTGCTTGGCGATCGCTATCGTCTAGTACCTGGTAGAGTTCGTCAACCAAAGAGCGTATCTCGGAAGGAATAGACATTTACTACAGTTTTTATTTAACACTTGCATTATACTGCTAAAAGTTACAACAATTCTTTGTAGAAGTCCAATAACTGCTCAGCTAAAGCTTTATTTGTATAATTGCTCATCGCTCTATGATAACCCCGATCGCCCAAATCGGCCGCCAACTCCCGCCGCTCCATCAATTTCTGCAAACACTCTCGCAAAACCCCTGCATTTCCTTCTGGGAATAATAACCCCGCATCGCCGATGACGTGGGGAATTTCCCCGCAGTCGGAACCAATAACCGGAATGTGACAGGCCATCGCTTCAATTAAAACGTGACCGAATTGTTCTTTCCAGCCCACCGTGGTCAGAGTTTTGAATTTATAGCTGGTTTGCGAGGGCAATACCAAACAGTTCATTAAGTTAATGTAAGGGGGAATTTCTTCGTGGGAAACGCTTTCTACCCAGATTATTCGGTCGCTGATTCCCCCTTCAATACATTTTTCGGCGAGGTGCTTCCGCAATTTTCCTTGTCCTACTAACAGCCACTTCCAAGAGCTTTTTTTCAACCCTGCCAAGGCTTCAGCTAAAGTCAACAATCCTTTTTCTTCGACAAATCGACCTACAAATCCTACCACAAAATCGGTCGGTTTAATGCCAAAGCTGCGCGATAAATCAGCGTCTTTACCAGTGGGGCGAAACAAAGTTTCATCTACGCCGAGTTGTGGCATTACTTTTACCGCACCTTGATAGCCCCGCTGCCGCAAAATTTTAGCTCCATCTAGGTTGCCTGCAATAATTCCGTCGGTGTGCTGAAGATTGTAATTTTCTAAGACTGAAACGGGCCAATTCAATTGATAAGGCAGATTCCACCAAGTAAATAATATATTTTTTGCTTGCAGTTTTAGGAGTTTATTGAGTAAGATTAACTGAGCGCAAGCAAGAGATTTTGCACCTTGTTCAACTTGAATTATCTGCGGTTTAATTTTTTGCAGAACTTCAATTAAATCTATACCAAAAGTTAGCAACCCTTGATTGTTTTGACTAAAGTTGGAGACGGGGACTACTTTAAATGAGCCTTTTTCATAAAATTGCGTTTCTATAATTTTATTTTGTACGCCTCCCGGTTTCCAACGCTGCGGCACTACAACTGTTACTTCAATATCGGGTTCTAGGTTGGCTAATATCTTGAATTTTTCCCGATTAATGTCCACAATATAGGTGTGACTAGCCACGAGAATTCTCATTTATTGGGAATGGGGAATGGGGAATGGGGCATGGGGCATTGGGCATTGGGAATGGGGCATTGGGCATTGGGAATGGGGCATTGGGCATGGGGAATTGGGAATGGGGAATTGGGAATTATTGAGCGTTAATCTTGTCTTGATGGGTGTAAGTTTGTCCATCATTCCACAGAGATTGAATTAGTGTATTTATAGCACTGAGAAAACCCAGGATATAAAAAGCAAATCTAGTTATAATTTTAATGGGCGAGTGGCTTTTATAACAAGGTGGATTTCCCCAAACGTGGCAGTCAAACAGTTTGGCAAAAAATCGCAGGCATTGAAAGGCTGTTAAATTTTTCAATCCCATGAGGAAATGGTTGTGATAAAATGTGACTTGATACTCGATCGATCGCGTGCTGACATCGTGACAGCCCCCGCTCTCTTCCCCCAAGTGAACTAAACACGCATTGGGATCGTACCAAATTTTCATGCCAGTCGATCGCAATCTCAAACAAAAATCCGACTCCTCCCGCACCGCACTCCCTGCAAACCGCTCGTCAAACCTCAGCCCGCACTCGGCAAAAACCTGCCGACGAAATGACATATTGCAGCCTCTAGCCGAGAGCACCTGCTGCGGTTTTACTGTATGCACCAAATCGATAAAATACCAGGCAATGCCCGCATCCATAGCTTCTGAGGGCAAATATTCGATCGCCAAATCGCCTCCAGAATTATCCAGTTTCATTCTGTCAAAAACCCTGCCCGCCACACATCCCACATCGGGTTTTTCTAAATAGTTGTCAGCGTGAGCAGCCAAAAAACCATCTGGCAATTGTACATCATCATCAATAAATAAAATAATCTCTCCCACTGCGCGCCGCACTGCATAATTTCGAGCAGCCGGCAAACTCGCCCAATCTACTCTAAACCAGCGAATTTTGCCAGCATTTGCCAATTCCTCTAAATAAACTTGAGTTTCTGATTCGTGGGTGCGAGTTTGATCGATTACCAGCACTTCAAAATTCGGGTAATTTTGCCCAATCGCATCAGCCAATGTCTCTCGCAGAGGTTGCTCGCGGTTGTAGGTGGGTATCACAACAGAAATCATCATCACACAATTGAGTGAAAATAAAGTTAAGGGTAGGCAGGATACCTGCCCCCCTCGTTATTTTTGGAGAAGTTGATTAAAACTCGAAATTAATAGTTAGAAATTTTGATTTATGAATTTTGAATTAAAAGATTTCAACTCAAAACTCAAAACTCAAAACTCAAAAGTTTTAGGAATTCCCCCTTTCCATCAGATGGCTATGTGTTGCTGAACGGCTAAAACTAAATTTTCAGTCCAGAAATTAGCCAATTCGGCGCTAGCAGCTTCCACCATAACTCGCATGAGCGGTTCAGTGCCAGAAGCGCGAACCAAAACCCGTCCCTGTTCTCCCATTGCTGTTGTAGCACGTTCGATCGCACTTTGCATTGCCTCGCACTCGTGCCATTTCAGGCGTTTTTCGCGATCGTCCACCCGAATATTCCGCAGCAACTGCGGATAAGTTTGGAAACTGCCACTTACCAATTGTGCCAAAGATTCCCCGGACTGGCGCACCAGCGAAGCCAAATGCAAAGCCGTCAGCAAACCGTCGCCGCTGATACCGTAATGCGGACAAAGAATGTGTCCCGACTGTTCGCCGCCCAACATCGCACCAGTGCGCTGCATTTCAGCGTGAACGTACTGATCTCCGACGTTGGTTCTAGTTAGTTTGCCCCCCAATTCTTCCCAAGCTCGCTCGAAGCCGAGGTTAGCCATTACAGTAGAAATAATTAAATTGGATGGTAACTGTTCGGAGTCGCGTAACTGCCGGCCCCACAGATAAAGAATGTAATCGCCGTCAATCGTTCGACCTTGGTTGTCAACACACAAAACTCGATCGGCATCGCCGTCAAAAGCAAAGCCCAAATCGGCATTGTGTTCCAAAACAGCCGCTTGCAAACTGTCGAGATGAGTAGAACCGCAGTTAACATTAATACGATCGCCATCAGGAGAGTCGTGCAAACAGATAACATCCGCCCCCATTTGCGCGAACACCGCCGGCGCCAAACCCGCGGCCGCCCCCCAAGCCAAATCCAAAACTATCCGCATTCCCTCCAAATTCATCTGTTGCAGCGAATCACAGAGGGAAGTGGCATAATCTTTAACCAACTCAGACCGATGGTAGTGGTGTCCCAAACCCAAGCTAGCAATTGGAACCTTTGCCCCCCGGATTCCCGCTTCGATTTGTTCCTGCAACTGCTGCGACAGCTTGGAGCCGTTTGAGCCGAAAAATTTAATGCCGTTGTCTTCTGGGGGATTGTGAGAAGCCGAAATCATCACTCCGCCGACCGACTCCGAAACGCTTGCCAGATAAGCAACGCAGGGAGTGGGACACAATCCCAAATTCCAAACTTCTAAACCGGCGGCTGTCAAACCCGCTGACAGTGCCATTGCCAGCATATCGCTGGAATTCCTGCTGTCTTGCCCCAAAATCACAGGCCCCTGGTTGGGGGAATTTTGCCGTAGAACTTGTCCAGCCCAGAAGCCCACTTGCAGGGCTAGGGGTGCATTCAGCAATTCTCCAACTTTCCCGCGAATGCCGTCTGTTCCGAAGAGTTTGGTATTGGGCAGGGGGAGGCTATCTCCCACCAGAATCGTATCGCGTTTGACTGGCTGTACCGAGTTAGCAGCCGGAAACTCGCTGCCACGAGGGCGCGAAGGTGTCTGAACCATATTCACTCCTTTAGGAATATTCACACTCACAGTTTGGGTTCATGTTACAACTGAAAGTCTTTATTTTCAGCCTAAACTCCATTTATTTCGTCAATTGCTGAAGCAACTTGCTTTGACAACCTACGCACCAAGCTTAACTTCATCGGAAAAATTTGTATTGTACGCAATGGAAAAACTTTTAGTACCGGGGGCGCCAACGCCAGGAAACCCGGTTTCTTTTTGCCTGCAGGAGTGACGCTGCTGCGGTTTGAGCCTCTCAGCAACTGCGGGTATAGAAGGTTAATGCTGTATTGCCGTATATTTTATGGCGGCAAATTTCTAGGCCGGAAATTGGTTGTGTCGATCGCTCCGGGCTGTGTTCGACGGCCATTTCGCCGAGGAGTGCTAGCATTTCTTGGCTGGCGATCGTGTTTAACACAGGTTCGTACAAGTCGCTGGCGTAGGGCGGATCGAAGTAAATGCGATCGAACTGCTGCCCCGCTAGTGCCGCCAACTTCGCCGTCGCGTTTCCCCGCAGTATTTGGAATGTTTGGGACGAGTCTGCTATTTTCTCCCAGTTTTCGCGGATAATCGCACAAGCTTTCGCCGACTGTTCGATGCCAGTGACACTCGCGGCTTGACGACACAAAGCTTCTGCACCCATCGAACCACTGCCTGTACAAATGTCAAGCCATCTGCAATCTGCGATCGTCCCTTGCCAAATATTAAATAAAGCTTCTCTGACTCGCGAAGGTGTAGGGCGAGTTGCGAGTCCCGGCAGGGTTTTGATTTGGCGATTGCCACTGATTCTTAAAGTCATTTAGGAAGAAGGAAGAAGGAAGTTCGGCAACGGATTCTGTAACGGATGTAACGGATGTAACTCACATCTTGCACCATTCTCAAGAACAGGCAAGATGCCTGTTCCACAAAGAGTAAATTTTCTTGTGGAACAGGCATCTTGCCTGTTCCTAAACAAGTAATTGAGAATGGTGCAACATCTCAGATGTAACGGATGTCAGGAAGAAAGAAGAAGGAAAAAGACTTTTAAAAATGTCAAACCCGGTTTCGGCAATCTACCGGGTTTTTTTTAAGATTCATGCCACCTAAGCAGGTACTTTTTCCCTCACCAGACTGACAAAATTTGACAGCATTTGCAATCCCGTACTCGAAGACTTTTCCGGGTGAAACTGCACGGCCATCAGATTATCTTTAGCTATAGCCGCCGTCACGTTTTGACTACCGTGAGTCACAATTGCCGATCGCACTTCCAAATCAACAGGATCGACATAATAAGAATGCACGAAATAAACCCAAGGATCAGACGGTAAATTTTGCCACAGCGGCAAATTCTGCTGAGTAAATTGCAATTGATTCCATCCCATGTGGGGAATTGTCAAACCCGGTTCCGAGCGAAATCGGCGCACTTTTCCCGCAATAACGCCCAATCCCGGTTCTATGCCTTCTTCGGAACTTTCAAACAGAATTTGCAAACCCAAACAAATGCCTAAAAAAGGTTTTCCAGAGGCGATCGCCCTTTTTATCGGTTCTATCAAATTGCGCGATCGTAAATTCTGCATTGCCGGGTCAAACGAACCCACCCCCGGCAAAACCACCGCATCAGCCTGCTCGATTATAGCAGGAGAATCTGTAATTTTTGGCACTGCACCCACATTTTCCAAGCCTTTACAGACTGAGTGCAGATTGCCCATGTCATAGTCTACTACTGCAATGACAGACATTGACTTACTTGCCTTATATGATCGATATCAGTATTATTGCATACAATTAGTCATTAGTCATTAGTCATTAGTCATTAGTCATTAGTCATTAGTCATTAGTCATTAGTCATTAGTCATTAGTCATTAATCATTAGTCATTAGTCATTAGTCATTAGTCATTAGTCATTAGTCATTGGTCATTAGTCAACTGTTAACAGTCAACAGTCAACTGTTAACAGTTAACAGTCAACAGTCAACAGTTAACAATCCCCCATCATTTATGACAACCAAAATCCTGCTGACCTCATTTGATACTTGGCTTCCCCATCAGAAATCCAACTCCTCCGACGACTTATTAGCCAAGATTTCCCAGATAAAATCTTTGCCTGATTCCCTGACTTTTTTGAGGAAACTGCCAGTAGATTTTCAGCAAGCACCGAATTTGGCGATCGCCGAAATCAACCAACTCCAACCCGATACTATTATCTGCTGTGGCATGGCCGAAAGTCGGCAAAAATTAACCGTAGAATCCTGCGCTTGCTGCGATCGCGACATTCTGAAAACAGCAGTTAATCTCGAACCGCTAGTCGCTGATTTAGCCGCAACAGAAATCAGTCACAAAGCCGGGAAATTTGTTTGCGAAGCCCTATATTATGCGGTTTTAAAACACCTTGCAGATTCTCAACTTAGCACCAAATGTATTTTCGTACACGTACCAATTTTGACAGAAGAAAATGCCGACAAAATTGTCGCCGATTTTTTATTAATTATACGCCGCTTAACTACACGCAGAGACTAGAAACCGGGTTTCTGGGTATACAGCATATTCCATGTATATGTGGTACACACGATCGCGGGCGATATCCAGTGTAAGGTGCGTCGCCATCAAACATCTGCAAGTTCTATCCAAGATATAGCAAGCGACGCACCCTACAAACTTAGCGCAAAAACTTATAGAAACCCGGTTTCTGAGATTGAGCGCAGGGGCGAGAAACCGGGTTTATACGAATATTTCTCGTTATTCATCGCCAAAACTCGTAGAAACCCGGTTTCTGAGATGGAGTGCGAAACTAGCAACTGCCAAGTCTTTAGCCGCCGTAATTCCAACCGGTGCTTTCTAGCAGCAACGGATTGCCTTCTCGGTGGACGCCGGCTGCCAAAACTTCTCCCACATAAACCGTGTGATCCCCGTGTTCCACACCCCCGACAACTTTGCACTCGATGTAACCCAGAGAATCCGAGATAATCGGACAACCAGTTTCCGGGCCCGGATAAAATTCTACATCCTCAAATTTATTGCCAACGCGGCGCTGCTGCTTGAAGAATTTCTGGGCTAATTCTTTCTGTCCCGCTTCTAGGAAACTCAAAGCAAAGACACCGCTGGCTTTGATCATGGCGTGGGATTTGGAGTCTTGCTTGACGCAGTTGACAACTAAGGGAGGGGTAAAGGAAGATTGCATCACCCAGCTAGCGGTGAAACCGTTGACTTCCTCCCCGTCTTTGACACCGCAGATGTACAATCCGTGAGGGATTTTCCGCAAGATGGTCTTTTTAGCTTGTTCGTCTAGCACGGGCTTACCTGTTCGATCGATAATTCTACACCGCTCAGTTTACCAATGTCGGGCCCACAAACCCAACTGTCTTAAGGGCTATTCGCTAATATTGACTTTTTCGATCCCAAAATTGACCAAGAAAAATGGGATACAAGCCCCGTCCTTCTAGGACGGCTTTTCTTGATTTCTAATATACTCTTTCAAAACTTCTAAAGGCGCACCCCCAACAGAAACAGCAAAATAACTAGGACTCCATAATGCTTCTTTGTGGGGTTTTTTGTGTCCAGCCTGTCCGTATCGACGACTGGAAACACCTTTGAGTGCGTTAACTATTTGAGATATCGACAATTTAGGCGGATACTCGATCAGCGTATGAACATGATCGGCTTCCCCGTTGAACTCTAGCACTTGAAAGTTCATTTTTTGGGCTACTTCTCGAAACGACTTTTCAATCAAATCAAGACCTTCGCTCGTGAATACAGACCGACGATATTTTGTTATACATACCAAGTGTATTTTAAGTTGTGTAACAGAATTGCGCTCGCGACGGTAAACTGTTGTCATTACTTACAGACCAATATATAATCAAACTTACAGACCAACATTCAGTATAACCATGAAGGCGAGATTCCGGTACAGATTTTATCCGACGACCGAACAGAGACAGAGCTTGGCTCGGCTGTTTGGCTGCGTCCGCATGGTCTGGAACGACAGTCTGGCTCTCTGTAAACAGTCTGAAAAAAAACCAAGTTCGTCTGATTTGCAAAAAATCGTAATAACCCAAGCGAAAAAGACCGAAGAAAGAGCTTGGCTGAGCGAGGTTTCTAATATTCCTCTACAGCAATCTGTAGCAGACTTAGAAACAGCTTTTAAAAACTTCTTCGATTCCTGCAAGGGGAAGAGAAAAGGTCGTAAGGTTGGTTATCCTAAGTTCAAGAAAAGAACAAATAGCCAGTCGGCCCGATTTAGGATTGGCGGTTTTTCTCTAAAAAATGGCGGTGTCTATTTAGCCAAGATTGGTATTGTAAGCCCAATATGGTCAAGAGAACTTCCATCTGAACCTAGCTCAGTCACGGTAATCAAAGATTGTGCAAATCGTTATTTCCTAAGCTTTGTGGTAGAAGTTCAACCCGTTCATTCTGATGCCAAAAACCAAAGCATCGGAATCGATTTGGGGATTAAAACTTTTGCAGTGATGAGCAATGGTGAAAAAGCCGAAAGCCCTAACTACAAAAAATTAGACCGGAAAGTTCGCAAACTCCAGCGCAAATTAGCTCGTCAACCAAAAGACTCTAAAAGGAGAAACGCAACCCGAATCAAAATTGCTAAGTTGCACAACCGCATTGCCGATGCCCGCAAAGATTTCCTGCATAAATTATCAACCAAAGTAGTCAACGAAAACCAAGTGATTATTTTGGAAGACTTGAATGTATCAGGAATGGTGAAAAACCGGAAGCTTTCACGGGCAATTAGTCAGCAAGGATGGCGAGAATTCAGGACTCTCTGTGAGGCTAAGTCTGAAAAGTTTGGTAGAGAATTTCAGGTAATTAGTAGGTGGGGACCTACTAGCCAAGTTTGTGCGGATTGTGGTTTTAAATGGGGCAAAATTGATTTGTCTATTCGTTCAGTGCTTTGTGTTAGTTGTGGCACTGAGCAAGACAGAGATCAAAATGCTTCGAGGAACATACAAAAAGTCGGGATGGGGAATCGCCACGACTCAAAACGGGCGCAGAGGGATTGTCAGACTACTCCGGTAGCAGAACCCTATGAAGCGTCAAGAATCACCGCGCCTGATAGCCGGTGAGTATTTCAAACCAGTTTTAAGTCAAAATTAACAGCTTACAACTGTCAAGAAACTCCATACTTTTTAAACCAATCTTGCATCCGTTTCCAACCATCCTCAGCTTCTTTTTTCCGGTAACTGGGGCGATAGTCGGCGTTAAAAGCGTGTGGCGCATCTGGATAAAGCACTATTTCGGAACCGCTGCTGCCAGTTTTGAGAACTTCCTGCATTTTCTCAACTGTATCGTTGGGAATTGACTGGTCTTTGCCCCCGTAAAGCCCCAATACGGGCACTTTCAAACTGGCTGCAATGTCGATCGGCTGTTTGGGAGTTAAATCCGTAGAATTGCCCACCACACGCCCGTACCAAGCTACTCCTGCTTTGACTTTCGGGTTGTGAGAAGAGTACAGCCAAACAATTCTGCCACCCCAGCAAAATCCTGTAATTCCCAACTTATTAGTATTGCCTTTTCCTGACTTTTGTGCCCACTCTACAGTTGCATCTAAATCGGACATAACTTGAGCGTCAGGAACTTTCGAGACAACTTTACTAATAATTTCTTTAACCTCGGTGAGTTTAGAAACATCACCTTGACGGGCAAACATTTCTGGGGCGATCGCTAAATAACCTAATTTTGCCAAACGGCGGCAAATATCTTGAAGGTGCGCGTGAACTCCGAAGATTTCTTGAATTACTAAAATTACTGGAAAATTGCTGCCGCTGGCGGGCATTGCTCTGTAGGCTGGAATTGAGCCGTCTTTTACGGGAATTTTTACCTCACCTGCAACTAAACCAGCAGCATCCGTATTGATAACGGCAGCCGCAATAGGATGAACTGCTAAGGTAAATCCGGCGCTTAATGCGGTGACAATGATAAATTGTCTGCGAGTTAAATCTTTCATTTGTGATTTGGTTATTGGTTATTGATTATTAGTTTTTCTTCTGTAGGTTGGGTTGAGGAACGAAACCCAACACTCATGAATTGGATGTTGGGTTTCGTCCCTCAACCCAACCTACTACTGACTACTACTGACTGACTACTGCCAACTGCCAACTGACTAATGACGGAAAAGCCGATCGTGCTCTGGATGGTACAAGCGCGATCGCCCTTCTGCTGATTTTCCCAACGCCGGACTAATAACATACATTGTCGTTCTGATCAAATTATTTTCGCGCGTAGCAACTGCCATTTTGTCAAGGGGAACTAGCACAATTTTTTCATCGGGCCAGCCCAACCGATAACAAATCGCTACAGGCAAATCCGATGGGTAATGTTCCATCAATTTAGCTTGAGCTTTTTCGACATGGCGGGCGCTCAAATACAGGCACAAACTCGCTTGATGAGCCGCTAAACTCGCCAATTCTTCGCGATCGGGTACTTCGGTTCTGCCGCTAATTCGCGTCAAAATAATTGTCTGCACAACTCCCGGAACTGTCAACTCAATTTTAAGTTTAGCCGCCGCAAGTTGGAAAGCGCTAATTCCTGGGATTACCTCAAAAGCAATTCCCTCGGAGGCCAAAGCTTGCATTTGTTCCCCGACGGCCCCGTAGAGACAGGGATCACCGGAATGGAGGCGGACGACGCTTTTACCATCGCGCACTCGTTGCACCATCAAAGGTACAATCTCTTCGAGGGTCTTATCCGCAGTTTGGATCACTTCAGCATCTGCGCGTACCCCCTGCAAAATTTGCTCTGGCACTAGCGAATCAGCAAATAATATGACATCGGCTGCAGCCAGTAATTTTTGAGCCTTAACAGTCAACAAATCGGGGTCTCCCGGGCCTGCACCTACAATGTATACCCCTGGAACTAGGGCTTCAATCTCTGTCAAACTCATTGCTGCTAACAAATTTGCTAAATTTACGGACGCTTCCGGATGTACCTATTTTGGTTGGAAGTAATAGATGGTAGATGCACCCTGGTTTTGAACCCTAGAGACTAACCTCTCTGGGGTTTTTTATTGATCCTCTGGCAATTTCGGAGTGATCTTTGCCCGATCGCTATTGGGGGAGACAACATCGGGTAAAGGTCGATCGAGCAAATAAAGCCAAGCTAACCCGCCCAACCCTAACACAATCCCAGTCAAGCTTACCATCTGTGCCGTCCGCAGCGGCCCGAACATCAAACTATCAGTCCGCAACCCTTCAATCCAGACTCTACCGGAACTGTAAGCCGCGATATAGATCAAAAATAAAGCACCCGTTTTCAAGCTAATTTTGCCCTGCACATCGCGAAAAAATAAACTCAGAAGCAACCCAAATACTGTCAAATTCCACAGGGATTCGTAGAGAAATGTGGGGTGGAAGTATTCAAAATTAGCGTAGGCGGGCGGGCGGCTGTTGGGCGGAATATAGAGTTTCCAAGGCAAATCCGTAGGACTGCCAAAAGCTTCGGAGTTAAAGAAATTTCCCCAGCGTCCGATCGCCTGACCGAGAATTGCCGAAGGCGCGATTAAATCTGCCAATTGCCAAAAAGAAACTCGCTGAATTTTCGCAAAAATTAAAGCTGCGATCGTGCCACCCAAAATCGCCCCGTGAATGGCAATTCCGCCTTTCCAAATCGCAATAATATCTTCAGGCCTCTGGGCGTATTGCTGCCACTCGAAAGCCACGTAATAAATTCGAGCACAGGGAATAGCGCCCAAAACCAGCCAAATTGCCAAATCACCCAATAATTCCGGGTTGACGCGGCGTTTTTGAGCTAAGTATTGGGACAGACTGACCCCAATCAAGACGGCCGAAGCTATCAACAGCCCGTACCAGCGGATGGCTACGGGGCCAAGTTCAAAGATAATTGGGCCCGGCGATGTAAATTGAAACGCTAAGGGCAGCGCAAGAATATTTAGCACCATAAAAGTTGCATTAATTGTGATGGAAAGCTGTCAAATTTGCATACCCTTGAACAAACTCCAGAGTTTATTTTAGGGGGCGGCGGTCATTTACACGCAATATTTGGGGAATTTTGCCAAAAATTAACTTTGTTGGGGACATTTGTGTCTGGAGTTTTCTTTGTGAGTCCACAATAATATCCCCCCTAACCCCCCTTAAAAAGGGGGGAACCGGATTATTCTCAAAGTCCGCCTTCTTAAGGGGGATTTAGGGGGGATCGAGACTTCGCCTTCTGGAGGATTAACGGCAGGTTTGGTCTAGAAGTTTTAATATAGAGGGTGGCTTTAAATTTTCTGATGACTTATGTCTCCTACTTCCGTTTCTCAGGTGTACTCTTCTGGTAATTCCAAGGGTGCGAATCAGTCTCGCAAGACTGCTGCTTTGGCTGTTGAGTCGGGTAAAATTCCGCCCTTGTTGGGGGCGAGTTTAGCTGAGTTAACGGAGTGGGTGCAGCAGCAGGGACAACCGGCTTATCGCGGAAAGCAGTTGTACCAGTGGATTTATGAGAAAGGTGCCCGATCGATCTCTGATATTTCTGTATTCTCGAAACAGTGGCGCGAGACTGTTGCTAAAATCCCGATCGGGCGATCGACTATTCACTATCGATCGGTCGCACCAGACGCCACGGTAAAGTATCTCTTAAAATTGGCAGACGGTCAAATCATTGAAACAGTCGGCATTCCCACCGATAAACGACTGACTGTGTGCGTCTCAGCCCAAGTTGGCTGCGCGATGGGCTGCGACTTTTGCGCTACCGGAAAAGGCGGTTTCAAGCGCAATTTAGAAAAACACGAAATCGTCGATCAAGTCTTGACAGTACAACAAGATTTCGGCCGCCGAGTCAGCCACATCGTATTTATGGGTATGGGCGAACCCCTGCTGAATTTCGATAATGTTGTAGCTGCTGTCAAGTGTTTGAATCAAGATGTAGGAATTGGACAGCGAAACATCACCATTTCTACAGTAGGAATTCGCAATCGCATCAGCCAACTAGCCGAACATCAACTGCAAGTTACCCTCGCCGTCAGCCTCCACGCTTCCAATCAAAGATTGCGCGAAGAGTTAATTCCTAGCGCCCGCCCTTATCCTTTGGGTGAATTAATCGCAGAATGTCGGGAATATGTGCGATCGACTGGGCGCAGATTGAGTTTTGAATACGTACTTTTAGCAGGTGTGAATGACTTGCCGGAACACGCAGCCGAGTTAGCAACTCACTTGCGCGGTTTTCAGTGTCACGTCAATTTGATTCCTTACAATCCGATTCAGGAAGCTGAATATAAGCGACCGACTCCCAATCGAATTAACAGTTTCGTTGCGACTTTGAAGGAAAAGAAAATTGCAGTTAGCGTGCGGTATTCTCGCGGCTTAGAGGCAGATGCAGCCTGCGGACAATTGCGGGCTTCCGAGGTTTAAGTTTCAACAATTATGACTTATGAGTGCTAGTAAAATTATTTTACTAGCACTCATAAGTCATAATTGTAAATACTTAAGCTCAATCTTTAAGACAATTAAATTGTTAATATAAGTTTTTAAATATGGAACATGACAGCATAGAATATGAATTAAAAAATGAGCCTAGCCTCAAGCTTTTAAGAACTGACAACGCACCATTAATTATCAGTTTTTTGTATCGCCAGTTCAAGTCTTCAAATCAGATTACCGTTTCCCAATCAGAACTCGTAGAAAAACTTGAAAATTATTTAGAGAATCTGTGCGAACACGAACCGGAACGATATTGTGGGAAAGCACAAACTTACCTGGACACCTGGTGCAATAGCGATCATCAGTTCTTGAAGAAATATTATTTAACAAAAAATGACGATCCGGTTTTTGAACTTGCACCGGGTACTAATCGGGCGATTGGTTGGCTGGAAGATTTGAAAAGGAGAGAGTTTATTGGCACTGAATCCCAGTTTTTAGAGATATTTGCACTTCTCAAAGAAATTGTCACTAAAAGTACAGAAGATCCAGAAGTGCGTTTGGAGGAATTAGAAAAACAAAAAGCAGCAATTCAGAAAGAAATCGACACCATCGAACAAACTGGTGAGGTTGAGCGCTACAGCGAAGCTAAGCTCAAAGAGTGGTTTCTTAAAGCTAATGATGTGGCGCGTCGGCTGCTTGCTGACTTTGGAGAAGTCGAGCAAAATTTTAAAGCAATCACGGACAAAGTGAAAAAGGCACAGCTAAAAGAGGAGGGGGGAAAGGGGTTAGTTGTCGCACAGGTAATTGACGCGGATGAAGAAATTAGAAAATCCGATCAGGGGCGTAGCTTCTATGCCTTCCGAAATTTTATGGCAGATCCTTCCAAACAGGAAGAATTGGAAAAAATGATTGATGGGGTATATGGCTTGCCAGAACTTCAAGATTTGGGTAAAAAAAATCCCCTACTCCGAATAATTAAACGCAGTCTGATTAAAGCTAGCCAAAAAATTATTGACTCTAATTATCGTCTTGCCGAACAGTTGCGAAAAATGCTGGCAGAACAGCATATCGCAGAGAACAGGCGAGTGAAAGAACTGATTTCCCAAATTAAAAAATTAGCACTTACCGTGGTGGATAATCCTCCAGAAACTGAGGAATTTATCTGGATAGAAGGCGACCCGGAAGTGCAAATGGTGATGGAAAGACCGATGTGGAAACCCACAGAACAGCGAATCTTTAAAAGCTACAACTTTAGCGAGGAAAATGTCGATTTATCGACGGATAAACTTGAGGAACTCCGAAATTATTGTTATGTGGATGAGGAAGTATTGAAGCAGCGGATTGCTGCAATGTTGGAAAGTCAACATCAGGTAACGCTAGCTGAAATAATTGAGAGGTATCCGGTGGAAAATGGTTTATCTGAAGTTATTGCTTATTTGGCGATCGCTTCTGGCGATCGAAAACACGCGATCGATGACTCCGCGAGCGATCGCATAGACATCGCCAGTTACTCTGACAAGGAAAACCTCATGCACCTGACACTTCCACAAGTTATTTTCAAAAGATAAGGAGAGTAAATTAATGATAGAAAACGACATTATAGCACCCTACGCACCAGCAATCATCAAATTACTAAAAGGTATTCTGTATGACGATGACAGTGATTGGGGTATGCTATTGAACAACGAACGAAACGTCAAAGAATACTTCGGGAAAATTGGCGTGACACTTTATTTAAATGAAGAAGAAGGGTATGCTTATTTACAGCAGCCCGATCGCGAGGATGAGGACGAGCAAGCAAAACCACTGCCCAGGCTGGTTAAGAGAGTTGCCTTGAGTTGGGAAGTTACGGTACTATGTGTTTTATTGCGCGAGGAATTGCTAGAATTTGAGGCCAGCACCTCTAATTCCACTCGCTGCATTCTGTCTAAATATAAAATTCACGATTTAATGCGTCCGTTTTTTAAAGAGCAAACTAATGACGTACAGCTTGTAAAAAAATTTGACAGTACGATCGATCGAGCCGTCAAGTTGCACTTTTTAAAAGAGTTAAAGGGTATAGAAGGCGAATATGAGGTTCGCCGCATCCTCAAAGCTAAAATTCCCGCTGACAAATTGAAGGAAATCAAAGAAGAGTTAAAAGCGTAGGACAAATCAAATGCTTGAATTTGAACCAGACAATTCCAAAGCTGGATACCGCTTACATCGGCTTGAAGTATTAAACTGGGGAACTTTTCATCAGGGTACGATCGCCCCCGGCGGTTACACTTCCTTGCTCACGGGGGCTAATGGTTCGGGTAAATCGACGTTGGTTGATGCACTGCTGACATTGCTGGTGCCGAGTATAAAGCGGAATTATAACTTGGCTTCAGGTTCAGAAAAGGGAAAGCGAGATCGAGATGAAAAGACCTATGTACTCGGAGCTTACAGCACAATTAAAAGTGAAGATGACCACAAATCTAAACCGAAGTACCTGCGTACCAAAGATGATTATTCAGTTTTACTCGCTTATTTCTATAACAAAGGATGCGAACAGCACGTCACCTTGGCTCAGGTTTTGTGTGTAAAAGAGAAAGTTGAAAAGTTGTTTGTGGTTGCTGCTGGTGAACTCAGCATCGCCGCACACTTTAATAATTTTGAAACTTTCCCAGAATTAAAAAAGCAATTAGCGTCTTTATTTCAACCAAAAATAGAAACCTTTGACACATTTGTTGACTACAGCAAACACTTTCGCAAAACCTTTGGTGTGGAATCTGAAAAAGCTTTCGATTTATTCAATCAGACAGTCAGCATCAAAGAAATTGGAGAATTAAATGAGTTTGTGCGCGGTCATATGCTGGACAAAATTAATGTTGAGGAGGAAATACAAAAGCTAAATAAACATTATGAAAATTTAACCTTTTCTCATGAAAAACTGCAGGAAGCAAAGAAACAGGTAGAGATTTTAAAACCGCTAATTGCTGATTCTGACCAGTACGAAAATGTCCAGGGTAATCTGGATGAATTAAAGGAAGTATTGCGAGTAGTCCCGGCCTATTTTGCTCAGCGTAAAATCGGTTTGTTGCAAACAGTAATGGTAGAGAAACAACAGGAACATACTCAAGTCAACCACGATTTAGTAGAAATAAATGGGGCTTTAAAACGCTTGAAAGAGCAAGAGCTAAATTTAAAAATAGACATTAAAAATGACGATAAAGGACGGCAAATAAAAGATTTAGAACAGGATATTAAGACTTTAGAGGGACAGATATATAATTATATAATAGCAGCCAAAAAATATAATAAAATTGCTGAAGGTATAGGATTTCCAGCTTACAGTGACCGGGATACATTTAATAGTTCTGCAATCCAGGCGGAGGAAAGGCAAAAAACTGTTACCGAAGAAATCACAAAATTAAGAAGTCAACGCGATGAGGAAACAAGTAAGAAGAAACAACGTGAAAATATTTACACTGAGTTAGACAAAGAACTGCAATCTTTAAAACAGCGAAAAAATCAGATTCCCGGTGTAAACGTCCAACTAAGAAAAAAAATATTAACTGCTTTGGAAATTGCTGAGGCGGAAATTGCTGAGGAAGAAATTCCTTTTGTCGGCGAACTGCTGAAGGTAAAGGATGGAGAAGGCGAGTGGGAAGGGGCAATCGAAAAACTGCTGCACAACTTTGGACTGCGACTCCTAGTTCCTGAAAGGCATTACCATAAATTCACTAAATATGTCGATCGAACTAATCTGGGTCGTCGCGTAGTTTATGAGAAACTTTCCACTAAAAATTTACATCAGGAAACTAGAAACTTAGATAAGAATTCCTTGTTTAATAAATTGGATCTTAAACCTGATAATGAATATATTACTTGGCTGACTAATGATTTATTAAACACATTTGGTAGCTGCATCTGTTGTGAAGATTTAGATAGGTTCGAGCGGGAGAATTATGCTATTAGAAAAAATGGCTTGATGAAAAAGGGGAATAGACATGAAAAAGACGATCGCCATCGAATCAACGACAAAAGTCAATATATTTTGGGATGGGACAATTCTGAGAAAATCAAGGATTGTGAAGCTAAATTGCAGGAGTGTCAAGCAGAGATTGATATAGTAAAAAAAGCGATAAAGGAGATTGAAACAGCACAAGAAAAGTGCGAGGAGCAAAAGAAGCTGCTAGAAAAGTTATTGGAATTCAATAATTTTTCTGCGATCGACTGGAAACCGGATGCTAGCAAGAAGCAGAAGCTAGTAGAGCAAAAGCAGGAGTTAGAGGAAAGTTGCGATCGCCTAAATGACTTGAAAATAAGACTAGCTGCTGTCAGCGCTGACATTCAGACAAAGGAAGCAGATAAAACTAGCGCTGACAAAAAAATTGCGGTTCTCGATCGCGATATCGAGCATTACCAACAACAGAGGGAGGAATGCGACAGGCTATCGACATCATGCACATCCGAAAAGATTCAGACTTATACTCCTAAAATTGAAGATAGTCTCAAAAATCCAAATCTGACGCTCCTCAACATCGATCCTTCGGAAGCTGAAGTAAAGGAGTCTTACCAGAGTCAAATAAACGACGCGAGCAAGTTAACTTCTTCTTTGGAAAGAAGCATTGACAAACAGATGGATAGTTACAAGCGAGAGTATCCCGAAGAAACCACCAATGTTGACGCATCATTAGAAGCGCTTCCTGAGTTCAAAAAGATGCTAGCAAGGATAGAAGGAGATGATTTACCAGCACATGAACAAAAGTTTAAAGAACTGCTAGATCGGCAAATTAGTGACGCTATTTCTAATTTTAATGATCTGTTAGAAGACTGGAAAAGTGAAATAGAACAAAAGATTTACGAGATAAATCAATCCTTAAAAGTGATTGAGTATACAGACTCGACTTATATACAAGTCCAATCGGAAATTAACCGAGACAACCAAATTAAGGAATTTAAAAATCAATTGAAGGTGTTGTGCTATCGTGATGTAGGCGTTGAGCAAACTTCTGAAGCTGACGAAGCTAGCTTTGAAAAAATTAAAGACCTGATCGATCGCCTCAAGTCAGATAAGCGGTGGACAGAAAAAGTCACCGATGTGCGTGAGTGGCTTAATTTCTCAGTCAGCGTTAAAAATAAAGATGACCACACTCAGAAGGAATATTACTCCGATTCCTCGGGAAAATCGGGCGGGCAAAAGGCTAAATTAGCCTACACCATTCTAGCGTCAGCTATTGCCCATCAATTCGGATTAGTACAAGATAAAACAAAATCTGAGTCATTTCGTCTTGTGGTCATTGATGAAGCTTTTAGCAAGTTAGATGAAGAAAATGCAAAGTATGCAATGGAGTTATTTAAACAATTAAATCTTCAGCTTCTGGTAGTTACGCCCAAAGACAAAATCTACGTTGTTGAGGATTATGTAGGCTCTGCTTACTATGTTGAAAACAGCCGTGAAGAGAACGACTCCAAGGTTTATAATATATCCCTAGAAAAGCTGCGTCTAAAACAAATGGCTTCCAATTAACTGTGTCTGTTTATGATTACCCCCGAAGAAATCAGAAAAAAAGCCGATCGACTTTATATTCCCTTCCTGAAATCCTTGCTCCTGGGAGAACCTTTTTTCCCGCTAGATTGGCCCTGCGGCAAAATTCCCTACGACGACTACCAGGAACTCAAAGAAGCCGTACAGCAACTTCTGAAAGGCTCAAAAGAACACGCTGGCTGCGGGTATCAAGTAGAGCTGATACAGCGGAAAAATCGCAAATACGGTATGCAGTCGCTGCCATCCCGAATTACATTTGAAACAGAGACAGATTATCTCAAATTCCTGAATAAGGAACCTGAAGTTGCTGATTTTAAACAAGTTGTAGCAAGGATTAGAAATGAAATTCCTGATTTGAATATCTGGCTCAATCAAAATCCTCAAAAAGTAATCAATCACTTAGGAAAATGGGAGAATTTATTGCCTGTATGCTTGTATTTTCAGAACCATCCCAAACCTCAGCTTTATATTCGCGAACTACCGATAAATGTTCACACTAAGTTCATCGAACAAAATAAAGGTATTCTAAATGAATTGCTGTCAGCTATCCTGCCAGATGATGCTATTAATCAAGAAGAAAATGATTTTGAAAAGCGATTTGGTTTGCGATATGCTGAGCCATCGGTAACTATCAGAGCTTTGGATCAAAACCTACAGGTGAAGTATGGCATTAGCACCTCGGAGATGAGCATACTCATTTCTGATTTTGAACGTCGCAATCTTCAAGGATACCGCTTTATTATTACTGAGAATCTGATGAATTTTCGCACTTTGCCTGATTTAACCAACAGCTTTGCGCTGTGGGGAAAGGGGTTTAATGTAGCTATTTTAAAAGATGTTGAGTGGCTAAGGCATTGCCAAATAATTTACTGGGGCGATTTGGATGCCCAAGGGTTCCAGATTCTTTCGCAGTTAAGGTCTTATTTTGATAAAACAATTTCTGTTATGATGGATCGAGAAACTTTCGATACATTTCAGGAATCTGCTGTGCCGGGTAAATTGTGCAAGGTTGCTAACTTATTTTACCTGACACCGGAGGAGCATGATTTATTTGCTGATTTATCCAAGCAAACAATTCGTTTAGAACAGGAAAAGATACCGAAGGATTTTGTAATTTGCAGGTTGAATAATTTGACCTATCGGTAATATCGTTTCCCGTGGCATCGGAATCATATATTTGGATGAAATCGCGTGATCCCCGCTCGCATTACCTAATTCCGATGCTACCGGAGATAATATAAGCCCACATAAAAGAAACAGCTCTTTACAAGCGTTTAACAAGTATCCACCGCAACTCTAACGGCGGTGTTTGTTGCACCGAAAATAAATCGCGCCCGCTGGCCCAACTGACAAACCAAGGTGTCGGCGGCCATGCAGATTCAGGCAAATGTTTTTGTTCGTATTCAATCACAGATTCATCAGAAATAATTTCTAACGGCAAACCCTCTATTGCTGCTTGCAATTCTTGTCGGGTAATCAGATAAGACCAACACAATTCAGACATTTGTTTGGCCATCTCGTCGGGTTCGTACCCATCTACAGCTAAGAAAGTGCTGAATAAGATAAACCCGCCGCTTAAAACAGCATCTGACATTTTGCCCAGGAAAAGACGAATTTGTTCGGGGTAGCGGAAATGAGAGAGAACTTCGGTAGCAATGGCTAATTTGTACCTATAAGTTTTCATTCTCAATAATGGGTCTAAAACGTCGCCTTGGGTGACATTTATCGGCAAGTTTTCGGCGGTTGCTGCTGCTGATAGTTTCTCGGCAAATATGGGTGTTAGTTCGATCGCATCCACGGAATGGCCTAACCTTGCTAAAGGCAGACTATTGCGCCCTGGGCCCGCACCTACATCTAAAATAGGTGCTTTTCCCGGTTCGCCTAATTCGGCGGCAATGGCGATGACTTTGGCATCGGGATGGCTGCCGAATAAAGGTTCGGGGCGAATATCCGGCCAGCTATGATATTTCTGGGCCATTGATTCGACTTGAATCTTGGTATTCAGAGTAATGCCGCCGGCTAAACCGGTTTGGGAATTAGCAGGAAAATATGAAACTATTAGATTAGCGTGGGGGGAATTTTTGAATCCTTCTGCTAAGGCGTTGGCGATTAATGTTCGCAAGTTTTCAGCTTGGGCAGCGTCGATGTTTTGTCCGAGAATGTTTAAGAAGTCTGACAGTAATTTAAGATAGTCGTCTAGCATCGATGGCAAGCAAGGCAGATAGAATTCTCCCTTGAGGCCGATGCTCTTTTTGAGCCTTTCTTTGAGAATTAATTTCAGGCGATTCGAGTCTGTCAGCGGCGGGCCTGTTTCGGGTGATTCGCTGACGGGCAATTTGGGGATAGATGCGGCACTGGTGAGGTTTTTAGTCACAATAGTTTCGATTAGATTCGGCAATAAGTGCGATCGCACCGAGCATAATCTTGTGCTCTTGCACCTGAATTCGAGCGTGCAGCGTTTCTGCGGTATCATCAGGCAATACGGGCACCGCAGCCTGCATTAAAATCGGCCCGCTGTCTACTTCTAAACGGGCAATATGCACCGTACATCCGGTGATTTTAACCTTGGCGGCCAGTGCTTGCTCGACGGCGCGAATTCCTGGGAAACTCGGCAGTAAGCTGGGGTGAATGTTAATAACGCGATCGGGAAAAGCATCAAACAAAACTTCGGTAACAATTCGCATCCAACCCGCCATCACTACCCATTCTACATCATACTCTTGAAAAGTTTTGACAATTTTTGTATCTAATTCTTCGCGGCTTTTGCAGTCGCGGTGATTGAGCAGAATCGAGGGAATGCCGTATTTCTCGGCTCTGGCTGCGGCTTTGGCTTCCGGATTGTTGTAAATTAATACTGGGATTTGAGCGTTGAGCTCTTTGTTTTGGATGGCTTGGGCAATTACCTCGAAGTTGCTGCCGCTTCCTGATGCTAAAACTCCTAATTTTAATGGAGGATGAGCCGGAGCGAGCGCACTTTTGCCAATCTCAGGAGAAATCAGGCAGGCATGGGAATTAACAGATACGGGATTAGCGGTCATTCGATTTTAGATTTTAGATTTTAGATTTTAGATTTGGGATTGATCCCAGGGATAAATTCGGGGGCTTGAGGATTTTAGATTTTAGATTGGGGATTGATTCCACGGATAAATCACGTGGCGGGTACCATCAAGAAATTCGCTTGTCATAAAGATAAAAACTATTCACTCGTATTCTACTATAGAGGTAAAGGGTAAGGTTTGCTTCGGCGCACTCTACATGGAGATATTGCGTAAGTCCTAAGTATATTTTATTTTGTCACTTACTGATTCAACCCTATTCTACAATATTCTCAAAAAACTCTTCCCTGAGAATCGAATAAAGTTTGAGATCCCAATATCTGTCTTTCACAAATAGGTGCTGTCGCAATACCCCTTCCAATTGCATCCCCACTTTTTCCATCACGCGAGCCGAAGCAATATTGTTAACCTCACATCGAGCCATAATTCGATTCAGCAACATCTCCCGAAAGCCAAATTCAATAACTGCATTAACAGCCTCGCTCATGTATCCTTCTCCCCAATACCTCCTAGAAAGTGCGTAGCCAATTTCCGCGCGGCTGTGCGTCATGCTCCATTCCACAAATCCGCAAGTCCCGATAAACTTTTTCTCGGCTTTGTGGACAATCCCCCAATCTACAAGCTCTCGTCTTTTGTACATTTTAGTAAGTGACCTGAGAAAGTATTTAGTGTCTTCGAGCGAGGTGTGAGTTGACCACATTGTGTATTGTGATACTTCGGGGTTTGAGGCATACTCAAACATATCGCTCGCATCGTTTAAAGTAATTTTTCTGAGCAGGAGCCTTTCAGTTTCTATAGTGGGTAAATTGGCTAATATATCGAGAAGATTCATTGTGAAATTGACCTATATTGTGATACCATTTAAAACTAAAAGCTAAAATTTACAAGCCAATGGTTCCGATTAAATTTGGGCGTTTTAACTGGTTAGATAATGATTCGATCGCAGCTTGGACTTTCCTGGCCCCAGCTTTGCTGTTTCTGGGTACTTTTTTGATTTGGCCGATCGCCTATTTATTTTACCTCAGCTTTACCAGCGGCAGCTTTACCCAGTCGGGAGTGCGTTGGATTGGCTTCAACAACTACTGGCGTCTAGTCACTAACCCGGATTTCTGGCAAATTCTCCAAAATACGCTCTATTTTACTACTGCAACAGTCATTCCCAGTTTAGTGATTCCATTGGGCTTAGCAGTTTTGCTAAATCGCTCGTTTGCTTGGCGAGGAGCTCTCCGCACCGCTTATTTTATTCCTTCGATTACCTCTTTAGTTGCAGTTGGCTTGGGTTGGCGGTGGTTGTTTCAAACGGAAGGCCCGGTGAATAATGCCCTAAGTGCGATCGGCTTAAATCCAATTCCTTGGCTGAGTAGCACAGTTTGGGCAATGCCTGTGATCATTCTGCTCAGTGTTTGGAAACAATTAGGCTTTAATATGGTAGTATTTTTAGCAGGATTGCAAGCAATTCCGGTAAATCGTTACGAAGCCGCAGAATTGGATGGAGCTAATGCTTGGCAGCAATTTTTGTACATCACTTTACCCGGTTTGCGGCCGACTTTAGTATTTGCTACTGTCACTACTGCTATTTTTACCCTGCGGAGTTTCGAGCAAGTTTACGTCATCACCGGCGGCGGCCCTTTGAACTCTACTAATTTGCTAGTTTATTATATTTACGAGCAAGCTTTTTCGCAATTTGATTTTGGCTATGCAGCCGCTGCGGCAACTTTCCTGATGGCTGTAGCTTTGATATTAGTCTATTTACAACTAAAAGTTTGGGGCGAAGATACTTGATTAGCTAGGGGTATGGGGTATGGACACGGCAATGCCCCTTGGTGTTAAGTTAACGTCCAAATTTACCAGTATTTTGTCCATCTAATAAGTCTCTCGATCCCCCCTAACCCCCCTTAAGAAGGGGGGAAAAAGAGCGTCAAAGTCCCCCTTCTTAAGGGGGATTTAGGGGGATCTAATTTCGGCTATAAACGAGAGATACAAAGGATTTGAAACTTAAATAGACACTAAGGGTTCATGCCGTGTCCGTACAAATAAAATGTGCAATTAACTAGATTCACCATTACCAATTCCCAATTTTATATTCCATGTGCTCTGCTGTTTGTTCAGCTTGTGCTCTACCCAAAAGTTTGCCGACAACGTGCAAAGACATATCAATTCCCGCAGCAATTCCCCCAGAAGTGATGATTTTGCCATTATCTACAAATCGCTGATTTTCGATAATAGTTGTGTTGGGCGCTAATTTTTTCAATAAATCCAATGCCTGATGGTGGGTAGTTGCTTCCAAACCTTCCAACAAACCAGCTTTTGCCAAAAGCAGCGAACCCGTACAGACAGAAAGCACTAATTCTGCTGTTTGCGAACAATCTTTTATCCAGTTAATAACTGCTGAATTATCGATTAACTTTCTTGTACCTTGTCCTCCCGGTACAATTAAAATATCCGGTGGCGGACAATCGGAAATCGTGCAGTGGGGATTTACACTCAAACCATTACGGGCGTTGACAGCACCGGAATGTTCGGCTACGGTAGAGACTGCAAAAGGTCGCTCGCCCTTACTTAATTCTGATGTCACCGAAAACACTTCAAAAGGCCCGGCAAAGTCCAGTACCTCGACATCATCGAACATTAAAATAGCTACGTTCCTAGTTGCCATAAGACCTACTTCTGATAGAGGCAAAAAATCTCGGCGATTTGTTATCGTAGAACTGGTATAATTTAAATTATTAAAGCTATGCCGAAAAAGATTCGCCATCGCGCCCTAACATTCTGTCTTTTATGTCTGGCTTGCGCCTTAGCAATTGCTGTTGCGCCAATTGTCACGCCCGCTCAATCCACAACTCAATTAGAGTTTCGCATTACTCAATTAGAAAGGCAAATTTCTGAACTCAGGGGACAAATCTACAGCTTGCAGAACCAAGGTTCTAGAGTTAACAGGCCTCAGTCTCCTTCCGGTTCTGGTCGGACAAATCCTCGAACGCTGTCGGGAGACCCGATGTTTGACAATTTAGCAACTTTGGCAATTGAAACTAAGCAAGATGTTATTAAAATTCAAGAGCGATTGTCAAAGCTAGAAGCGTCGAGAAATCGGTAGAGAAGGAAGAAGGAAGGCACGACACGGATTTTGACACGGATACACGGATGAATTATTGAGCAAAAGTCGGGAGTCAGAAGGAAGAGGGAAGAGGGAAGAAGTCAGTAGTCATTAGTTAGAAGAATGAAGTCATATTCTCGCCAACTCAAAACTCTCTGCCTCTCCCCCTCTCCTTCTCTCCTATTCTCCGACGTTGAGGTCGAGAACAGCAGGGTCTGCTAAAAGTTAACTTGCAGAACTATTCAATGATATGGAAATAAAAGGCTGCAACCACAAAATTGATGGCTAACAACAACAGAAACCAGCCTGCGCGAAATGTGTAAGGGAATTTGCCCGTTTTCATCACGGAGTCGGATTTTAATTGGTTCTTCGCTATCTCTGGCATAGGTAAAGCTCCTAATTGATAATGTCACTCTCTTTACAAATAGCAGAGAGCGTCGCACTTATGCACAATCCTCTAGAGTTATTTTTTTTGACACTGATACTTTTAATTCAGACAATCCCCGACAATCGGCGAAAATCTTCAGATAGCACACTCATCAGATACGTCTGAGA
>NZ_JAUBOX010000190.1:0-1808 GCF_036700445.1 Microcoleus sp. T3_B1 | reverse complement strand
GCGTTTGGGGCGGATTTTGGCGGCGTGCGCGTGCATACGGGGGCGCAGGCGGATCGGTTGGCGCGATCGATTCAGGCGAAGGCGTTTACGACGGGCCAGGATGTTTTCTTTCGGCAGGGGACATATGAGCCGGGGAGAAGCGGGGGGCTAGAGTTGCTAGCTCATGAGTTGACCCACACTATGCAGCAACGAACGAAAAAAGCGACCACGGTGAACAGATGGGAAGAAAAGAAAAGAGATGCGAAGACCGCCCAAGCGAGATGGAAAAATCTCAACGACAATCACGACGACAGCGATAAAACCTACCAAAACCTCCACGAAACCGAGGGCATAAGAGCGAGGAAAATGATAGCATACGCCAAAAAAAAACTCACCGAGGACAATCGACCGAAATCTGCCAAGATCCTATACAAACGGATGATCGCGAAAAGTCAAGAAACCATCAAAAGGTCTGAAGACGCATTCATCGGGCTCCAGCACCACTACAACGAAATCAACGATAAAGGAGGAGGTTGGATGAATGATTTAAATGAAGCAGCAAGAATAATAAAGACGGGGGATTACGTGGCAGTCCTGGGCGGAAAGAATGATAAGGAACCAGACTTCATCACAACGAAAATTACGGATGGACAGACATACGTTGAGGAAGTGAAAACAACGAAAAATCAAAAAGATGTAAATTCAATGCTGCAAAATGCTGGACTACAGTTATCACAGAGGATACAATCGCCCAACAAGAAGGCACGAATCATCTTCACAGGATCCGGCTTGTTAACCTCACTCCCCGCTGACTACAAAACGAACGATGCGGACGTCAAAATCTGGATGGAGAACAACCAGGACACGATCTACACATACGCAACGAGCGTCCTAAAGACATACAAAGGTAAACTTCCACCAGACATCAGATTTGCCGTGACGTACAAAGAAACCGAAATAAATTCGACGATCCAAATCAATGGAGTAATCAATCGTACCTCTGAAACAAAAGGGTATAAAACGGAAGTCAAATGTCAAATCTATATAGAGGACTTAGACACAAATGAGGAGACCCAAACGCAGATAATAACGATCGTCGCATTCTCAAACGAACCAAAGAAACTAACCGTGACGACAAGCGGAGCCCGAACTACCAAAAATAAGGTTGACAAAAGAACAGCCAGCCCATTCCGCTGACCCCAAAAAACTGAGGTGAAAAACCAACACTGAGAACCAAAGTAAATCGAGCGAAAAAGAGGAAGAAAACAGGCACAAAAAGTTCAGGGGGCGATTGTCTCCCCCTGAAACCGATAACTTATAGAGCCGGAATGCTTCGCCCTGATCCGGGCAAATCCTGTAGTTTTACAAAAACGGGATGCTCCCTGATCGCACACCCACTCATAAGCTCGTTCTATTACCTCATCGCAGGTGACTCGTTCGATAAGCTGCACAGCAACCCCCGCGAGTCAAGAAAGAAAAACCGCAAATTCTCCCATCCCAATTCTACCCATTCCAAAGAAAGCGCATCCAACCCTATCCGCACAACCCAAACACATTTCTTACCCCCGCACAATGGGCGAAGCAACCACCACCCCCCAAACAGCCACCCCCCTCGAAGAATTACTCCCCTGGCTAAACCGCATTGACACCCTGATCCACAAAGCCGTACTCCTCGCCGAGTCCCACTACAGTCCCGATCCCTCCACCGCACCCTACCGGGGACTGCAAATCAGCCTCGAAGAAGTTGATCGCCTGCTGCAACGCCATCCCGCCGAACCCTTATTTGCCGCCGCCGCCCCAGAAACCGCATCCCCCCCAGCAACATCCCG